>JAYFQJ010000084.1:0-18393 GCA_034927165.1 Oscillospiraceae bacterium | reverse complement strand
GAGCGCCCGCACGTCCGCGTCGGTCGCGTCGCGCGGCAGCGTCTCACTCGTATAGGCGCTGCCGAACTCCAGAATATAGCGCGTGCGGTTGACGAGCACCATTGTTTTTCCGCTGCCCGCGCCCGCGAGGATGAGCAGCGGGCCCTCGGTGCAGAAGACAGCCTGCCGCTGAACGTCGTTCAAGGCGGAGAACCGGGACTTTATGTATTGCTTTCGCAGTTTTAAAAATTCGCTGTTGAAATCCATGCGCACCCCGCCGTTTTTATTTCACTTCAGTATAGCATAATCCCGCCGCAGAAACAAACAGGACGCTGAGCCGGTAAAGGCCTGCGTCCGTAGGTCGCCGTGACTGTTAAAAAGCGCGGGTGTTGTCGAGAAGGCCGGCCGTGCTCCACGCGGAGCGCCCGACGGCGGCGCGTTTTGCAGGGCGGATGCTGCGCACCGCCGCGCCCTCGCCGCACACGGCGGCGACCGCGGCCGCTATGGCGGCCACGACCTGCGCGGGCACGCCCGCGCCCGGCGCGGCGGCCGGCTGTGCCGCGCGGACTTCCCGCGTCTGCGGCTTGATTATATTTTTTCCGAACATCGATCGTTCTCCTGTTCCAAATCAAAAACTGCTATTTAGTATATAGCATCGCCCGCCATAAATCAAGCTCAATCCGCCATAAAGGTGGAGGCGAACGCCGCGCCCACGACCGCCGCCGCGCCGCTCGCGCGCAGCGCGCGGGCACATTCGTCGAGCGTATGCCCGCTCGTGACGACGTCGTCGCAGATCAGCACCCGCTTCCCCGTTACACGTGCGCGCTCGGGCACGTCGAACGCATTTTTGATATTCAGCTCCCGCTCCCGCCGCCCCAGCTCGTGCTGCTTGCGCGTCGGCGCGATCTTCACGAGCGCCTTCGGGTCGAACGGCAGACCCAGCAGCGCGGCGACCCGCTTTGCAAGCAGCCGCGAATGGGCGTCCTCGGCCTGAAAAGCGGGGACCTGCACGACGAGGCCGATGTCCTTTACATCTATAATCTCCCGCAGCGACTGCGCCATGCGCTGCGCCATCTCACGGTAATATCCCGTCTCGCCGCAGAATTTGTAGCGGATGATCGCCTCGGCGACATCCTCCGCGTACTCGTAGCACGCGACGACCTCCTCGAGATTGTCGAGCGTTTTATCCCGCATCCCGGCCTTGGTACGCGCGTCGCCCTTGAGCGCCAGCGCGTCCAGCCGTACATCGCACGCGGCACACCGCGTGCCCGGCGCGAGCAGCTCGTCGCAGAACATGCACCGCGGCGGAAACAGCAGCGCGCTGACACGGTCGGCGAGATCAAGGTGGGACGGCGCTGCCGCGCGGCGCAGGCCGTCCTTTGCCGCGCCCAGCCAGCCGACGACGCGCGTTTTTTCCTCCGTCGGCTTTTCCTGAACCGCTTTCTTTTTCTTCTTCATTTGTTTCGCACCGGTGAAACGGATCTTTTTTCTCTTCATGCGATCTCTCCTGTCAAAAAGGCCCGCAGCCCTGTATAACGCAGCATCTTCCGGTCGTTCGCGACCATCGCCTCGAGCACCGCCTGCTCGCCGACGACGATGAGATTTTCTCGCGCGCGGGTGACGGCCGTGTACAGCAGATTACGGTAACAGAGCTTGCGCGAAAAGTCGCTCAGCGCGAGGATCACGCAGCGGAACTCGCTGCCCTGGCTCTTGTGTACCGTCACGGCGTAGGCGGGCTCCAGCTGCGCCGCCTGCTCAAAGGTGTAGTCGACCGCCCGGTCGTCGTAGAGGACCCGCAGCTGACGCAGCTTTTGATCGATGCGTTCGACCGCGCCGATATCCCCGTTGAACACGCCGAGGCCCTGCTCCCCGCCGTCCTTTTTCCACGCGATGTCGTAATTGTTTTTGATCTGCATGACGCGGTCCCCCTCGCGCAGCAGCATCCCCATCACGCGCAGCTCGTTTTTATCCTGCGCTTTCGGGTTGAGCCGCGCGCGCAGGCCCTCGTTGAGCGCGGCGGTTCCGCAGGTCCCCATGCGCGACGGGGTGAGCACCGCGATATCCGCGAGCGGATCGTAACCGTAGCTTTTCGGCAGCCGCCGCGCGGCGAGATCGCACACGAGCTTCGCAGCGTCCTCCTTTGCGGCGCGCAGAAAAAAGAAGTCCCGATCCTTCGCATCCAGCTCCGGCAGTTCGCCCGCGACGATCGCGTGCGCGTTGACAACGATGAGGCTTTCCGCCGCCTGCCGGAAGATCTTCGTAAATTCCACCGTCTCGCACGCGCCGCTTTCTACGATGTCGCGCAAAATATTGCCCGCGCCGACGGACGGCAGCTGGTCCGCATCGCCCACGAGCACGAGACGGCACTGCGGGCGCAGTCCGCGCAGCAGCGATTCGAACAGCAGCGCGTCGGTCATCGACATCTCGTCCACCACGGCGACGTCGCACTTGAGCGGATTCTGATCGTCATGCACGAACCGCAGCGCGTCGCCCTTGGCCGGCTCGACCTCGAGCAGCCGGTGCACTGTCTTCGCCGCGCGCCCCGTCAGCTCGGACAGCCGCTTCGCCGCGCGCCCTGTCGGCGCGCACAGCGCGACCGCGTCGCCGTTCTCCTCGCACAGCGAGAGGATGGCGTTGAGCGCCGTCGTCTTGCCCGTACCGGGTCCGCCCGTAATGACCACCGCGCCGTGGGACAGCGCCCCGCGGATGGCCTTGCGCTGCAGCGCTTCATAGGTGATCGCGTGCGCCTTCTCAAACGCGTCTATGCGCGCGTCGGCGTCCTGCGGCGCGCGGTATTCGAGACTTTTCAATAGCAGCAGCCGCTCGGCGATATATTTTTCCGCCCGGCGCATCTCCGGCAGAAAGGCCATCTCCGTGCCGCCGAACGTCTCAACACACAGCCGGCCCTCCCCCGCCGCGTCATATAACCGGATCTCCACGCTGTCGCGCGGAACGTCGAGGAAGGACGCCGCGCGGTCGATGATGGTCTGCGTCGGCAAACAGGTGTGTCCGTTGTTCAGGTTGTGGCGCAGGATATAGACGATCCCGGCGGTCACGCGGTTGACGTGCTCGCCCGCGAAGCCGAGCTTCCCCGCGACGACATCCGCCGACGCGAAATCCTTGAAAACGGGAAAGCCGCAGATCATATACGGGTTGTCCCGCACGATCTCCGCCGTCACGTCGCCGTAGACGCGGTACAGCGCGAGCGAATCGGCCATGTCGAGCCCGAGCGCCGACAGCTGTGCGAACGTCTCCCGCACGCCGTAGATCTTTCGGAACTCCTCGCTTATCTTTCGCGCTTTTGCCGCGGATATCCCTTTGATATTCGTGAGCTTCATCGGCTCGTTCGCAAGCACATCCAGCGTTTTATCGGAAAAAGCGTCCACCATGCGCCGCGCGAGCGCCGGGCCGATGCCCGCGATCGCCCCGCCCGCGAGATATTTATAGATCGCCCCTGCGTTGCCCGGCAGGATGCGCTCACAGGCGCTCGCCTTGAATTGATATCCGAACGTCGGGTGGGAGGTGAACTCCCCCCATACCGTCAGCTCCTCGCCGGCGCACACGGGATACAGCTCGCCCACGACCGTGACGAGCTCTCCGTTCACATCCATATCGACGACCGCGAAGCCCCGCTCCTCGCTGCTGTAGCAGACCTCCTCCACCGTGCCGGTGATTTTTGTGTCCATTGCTCAACCTGCCTTTTCGTTCAAAAACAACGAAACCCTTATCGATATGATACGGGTTTCGCTCGTTCTTTTCAATAGTATTATAAAGCTTTCAGCTTTCCGTGTGCGTCCCGCACGCCCCGCAGTCTCCGCGCGGACACGCGGCGCACTGCGCCGATGCCTCCCCGTGCGTGCAAACGACGACCGTCTCGGGGTAACCGACGGCGAGCCCCGCGCAGCGGGTCGAGCGCAGCAGCGCAATGAGCGCCGGGTCGGCGTCGACAAAGAGCACGCCCCGCCGCAGCTCCCGCCGGAAAATAAATTCCAGCAGCGCGCCGGCGAGATACAAAATGCCGAGCGCCGCGAGAAAACTGACCGCCACGGCGGTTAAGGTATCCATCGCCTTGCCTCCTCATAAAATCTTATCCATTTTATGCGGCGCAGGAAAATCGGTGAATTGCCGTACTCCGCCCGGTCACGGAGAAACGATCTTATTACGCGAGTGCGCCGGGCGCGCAAATAAGAGAAATTTGACGGTCGGGATGCGCCGGGCGCTCGGAAGAGAGTGGATTGCGGAAATGAGCAGAAAAAAAGCGGAAGACCACCGGCCTTCCGCTCTTTGACATCTTTGAACAGCGTCTGCTTACCGCCGTCACTGCGCCTCGTGCCCGAACAGCTTGCTGATCGGCTTATAAATGAAGAAGGTGATGACAGAGTTGATGCCCGCCTTGATAAGATTGAACGGCAGGATGATGGGCAGGATCATCGCCGCGACTGCATCGACGCTCAGGCCCGTATACAGCGGCGTCAGCAGCAGATTACAGCCCGCCATCACCGCCGCCATCGTGAGCGAGCCCGCGATGAGCGCGATCACCGCGCCGCGGATGGTGTGCTTCGCTTTATAGATGAAACCGGCGACAAGGCAGAACGCGCCCGTCGCGAGAATATGCATGAGAATGCCGATGACGCCGCCGTCCGCGCTGACGGTCAGCCCTTGGATGACGCTCACTACGACCGTCACGGCGACGCCATACCCCGGGCCGTACAAAAAGGTCGTGATGAGGATGGGGATGTCGGCGGGGTCGTACTTCAGATAGGACGCCGTCGGAAAAATCGGGATGTGGATGAGCGCGACGAGCACGACGGAGACCGCCGAGAGCATCGCGAGCCGGGTGAGCCGCTTGGTTTTTTCGTCTTTTATCATGGGAATGCCTGCCTTTCCGGGGCAAAAAAAACGCCCCACGTTCTGGGGCGAAACCGTCCGGAAAAGCACCGGGCCTGTCGTTTCTGTCCTCCGGACTTTGACCGTCGGCTCCGGAATCGCACCGGATCGTGCCGCGGGCGCGGCTTGCGGGCTGTACCGCCGGTGGGGACTCGCACCCCGCCTCGAAACCTACTTAATTATATGCGGGATACGGCGCTTGTCAACCCCCGGTATGCCCGCAAAGTAATTTCACAATCCGACGGGGCGACGGGCCGGCGCCGGCGAACGCAAGCGCAGCGCCCCTCTCGGTGAAGTCAGCGGCTTCGCCCACGCGCAGCAAAGCACCGCTTCCTATGTCAAGCCCTATTTCTTCCCCACGATCCTCAGGATATCCAGCACCGCCGCTTCGCCCATCACCGGGCTTTCGCACAGTCCCCGGCGGATACACGCGCACGCGTGCGCGATCTCTCCGGAAAATTCACTGGGCACATCGGCGCGGATCACTGTGCGCTCTTTTCCCCGCACAAGCACCGCCGTGTCGCTTTTCCAGTAATCCGCCGCTGCGATATAGCCCTCCGTGCCGCCGAGAAAAGCCCGGCCCTTTTCCCCGTCCGGCGACCACAGCCAGCTCGACGAGACGTCTGCCACGACGCCGTTCCCGTATCGGATCAGCGCGCTCATAAAACTGTCCGGCGCAGACGGTTCAGAAAATACTCTCTGTATATCTGCTATCGGGCTTTTCGCGAACAGGTTTGCAAAACACGCGGGGTAGACGCCGACATCGTAAGCACAGCCGCCAAACCCCGGCGCCATCACCCAGTGATCGGCGCCGAAGCGCGCGTCAATGCGGTAGGCGTAATCCGCGCGAATAGCGCGCAGCTCCCCGATCGCGCCGCTGTCCACGAGCGACTGCAGCTTCAGCATGAGCGGCGTGAAGGCGCACTTTTCGGCCGGCATGAGGAACAGGCCCCTTTGCCGCGCGAGCGCATACAACGCGCGCACGGCTTCCGCCGACGCGACCATCGGCTTTTCGCACAGCACATGCTTGCCCGCTTCGAGACACTGCCGGATGTGCGCTTCGTGCACAGGGTTGGGCGTACAAAGATAGATCAGCTCAACCGCGGGATCCCCGAGCGCCTGCGCGAGCGGAGAATACGCTTTTTCGGCTCCGTATTCCCGCGCAAAACGCCGCGCCTTTTCAGCATCGCCCGACACCGCCGCATACAGCCTCGCGCCCCGCGCCCCGCGGATGCCCGCCGCTGCGCGCGGCGCGATGTTCCCGAGTCCGGCCAACGCAACATTCACCGGTTTCCCCTGTGCCATAGGCGCCTCCCCGCTTTTTTTACAGTATAGCACGGATGTGCCGCCGCGGAAAAGAAAGACAAAGGCGGACGTCTTGCGGCGTCCGCCTTTGGGGATCATTCCAATTCGATCATGCGCGTTTGCATACCGCGGAACATCTTGGCCGCTTTCTGCGCGTCGTGCGGCAGCAGCAGCAGAACATTCAGCACGCACGGATGCACAGCGGCGCCCGTCAGCTCCTTCGCGAAGGCCATCGCGGCGATCTCAGACAGGGACACAAGCCGCGCGTGCAGCTTTATAAAGCCCAGCGCGTGCGATTCGAAACGGTAGACCTCCGAAAAGCAATCGGGATGCTGCTGCTCATAAAAATGGTACAGCTCGTGCGCGAGCAAAAGCGCCCGCGCCCCCCTTGCGTCCGGCATCCCGGCGACCGCGTTGTCCTCCAGAAAAACCTCCAGCTTATCGAGATTGCCTGTATACAGCGTTACGAGCCGCGGCTCTGTGAAGCTCGCGAACAGGATGTAATCGTCCGTCCCATAGGACGCTTCCTCGCGGATCTCCACATCGAGCTTTTCGCATAGCGCCTCCATGTCACCGTCGAAGCCGGCCGGCCGCATCTCGCGCGCGGCGCGCACGCCCTCTTCGACGGCGCGCGCGATCAATTCGGCGCGCTGCTGTGCGGGCACCCGCCCGAACATGGGATCCTGACTGAACAGGTACCCCCACCATTGCACGTCGGTGACGGCGGAGAGCTCACGAATCACGTCCTCCATCATAATGTGTTCTTGGCGCCGATGAGGATGACCTCCTCCTGCGCGTCCACGAGCGACAGCTCGGTATCAATGAGCATATACAGCTGCTCCAGGTCGAGCAAGCCCTCGAAATCCAGCACCTTGCCGCGCACGCACATATACACGTCCGGCATCAGACGCACATCGCTGTGGAACACAACGAGATCGTCCCAAAGCGGCTTGAGCGTTTCACGCACATTGCTCGCGAAGCAGCGACGGACATCACCGTCGCGCCGCTGCACCTTGATAAATCCCTTTTTGTCCACGAGGCGCACGGGCCGTGTACCGATAGATGTCTCCGTCGAGAATACGAAGAAATTTCCGCTCTCGATGTCCGTTTTGACCTTTTCAGGCTCCGCGCCCATCGATTTTGCGGCGATCTCTCTGGCCTCCTGCTCGGTGCACGAGCGGAGCAGATCCGTCGTCTGCACCGCCGTGGAGCCGAGCGCGATGGCGGAGATCTTTGAGGTCTGGTTGTCGATCTCGATTTGCACTTCGATCGTGTCCGGCACGGCGCCGTCTGCGATTGCGCGGTCTGCCGCTTCCTTCTTGAGCGAGGATATCTCCTGCGGCGTCGGATTCGGAATGATGCGCTCTACAACGTCGCGCACCATAGCGAGCGCGACGCCGATGGAGGAGATGACCTCCGCGTTTTCGGGGATGCTGTAATCGAGCTTCATCTTCTGTGCGCAATACGGGATGAGCGCCGCCGCGCCGCCGCCGCAGCCGACAAGCGATATCTGGTCCCGCTCCAGCTTGTATTTTTCGGCGAGCGCCATGATCACCGGTTCGATCTTCCGATAGGATTTGTCGAGGATCATTTCCGCGGTCTCCTCGACCGTCTTTCCGATGTAGTCCGCGAGCGGCTGCATCGCTTTGCGCGCCGCGGCGGGGTCGCCGTAGGAATAGTCGCCCGGCTTCGCATAGCCGAGGATATTCGCCGCGCAGCTGTTCGTGACGGTGATGCACTTGCCGTTTTTGAGACGGATCGCCACATAATCCGCGGGGTCGCCCTTCTTCGGCGAAAAGAATTCCACCTGCGGATCCTCGATCTCCCCGATGGGCGTGTAGCAGGCATAGCCCATCCCCGCGATATGCGCGCTGCGGGGACCGACGTCGAGAATCCCGCTCTTGTCCGCGCGCACCATGCTGCCGCCCGCAACGCCGAGCACGCGGACGTCAAGGGAGTTTATATAGGACGGGTGTCCGCCTACAATGGTATAGTCCACCGTCGGACGACCGTTTTTGATAACGCCGATATTGGTGCTCGTGCCGCCGACCTCAAAATAAATTCCGTTGGATGCGCGCAGATACATGAGCGCGCCCACCACGCTCGCCGCAGGCCCGCTGAGCATCGTCAGAACCGGACGGCGCTTCATCTCCGCGACATCCATGACGCCGCCGTCCCCGCGCAGGATCATCAGCGGGGATTTTATGCCCGCCTGCTTGACGCTGTATTCCGTGCGCGTCGCCGTGTCGAGCATCTTCGGCAGGATGCTCGCGTTGATGGCGGCCGTGCGCGTGCGGCGGGTGAGACCGTACAGCTTGGTTATATCCGAGGCGACCGTCGTCGCTATATCACGTTTCTCGCACAGCCCGCCGACGAACTGCTCTTCCGTGATGTCGTCCACCCCAAAGGCCTTGGACGCGACCACGACTTGTGCGCCGCGCTCCTGCAGACGGTCAAGCGTGTCGTTGACCGTCTTCTCCGTGAGATCCTTCAGCTTGATAAAGTCATTATATATCGTGATCTTGCGGCCGGTGCCGAGATCGATGTCGTCGATGTTGCACTGCTTCTTTGCGAGCAGCTCCTCAAGTCCGCCCTTGCTCATGCCGATGATGCCGACATTGGCGACGTCGCCCTCCAGCAGCGCATTCGTCGCCTGCGTGGTGCTGTGCGCGATAAAAATAACGTCGTCGGGGCTGATGCTGTTTTCAGTCAGGCATTTTTTGAAAGCATCGATAACGCCGGCAGCCACGCCAAGCTTGTCGTCATGCGTCGTCATGACGGACGCATTGCCGACGATCTCATGCGTTTCATTGTCAAGCGCGACAGCCTTGGTGTGTGTGCCGCCGACATCGATGCCGACACGGATCGCTCTCTTGTTCATACGTTGGCTCCTTTATATCCTTGAAATGGGCCGGCGGGCCGCAAACGGCCCGCCGGCCAAAGATAAACTGTTCGTTAAGCAGCGTAAAGGAAGTAGACGAGCATCGTGATGAGCGCGCTGGACATCCAGCCCCATGCGAGGCCGGACTTTACGAACTCCGAGGTCGTCGCCTTCGTGTAGTTGATCGCCCACAGGTTCCAGGACTGCGTCGGGCAGCAGGAAATGTTCATGGCGATGGTCGGGGTATAGACGAGCGGCAGCAGCAGCGCCGCTGAATATACGTTGAGCCCCAGCAGGACCGCCAGCGTAGCCGTGCCGGCGCCGAAAATCGTGAGCGGGCCGCGGAACAGCGCGAGCGGTGCGAGCACCGCGAAGACGATGCACAGGACGAGCGCGTTGCTCGGCAGGACCTTGGAGAGAATGCCCTCGAAGAAGATCGCGTTGGCTCCCGCGATGCGGTTGAACATCGGCAGGATGAACAGGAACGCAAACATCGGGGCTATATCCACCACGCCGTCGAAGAAGGTCTTCGGCACGATCGTCGCCGCATCCTTGTAGGACTTGATCTTTCCGCAGGTGAACAGCGCGTAGAAGCTTGCCACGAGGAAAGACGGGATGGGCTCCCAGTTGAACGCGATGACGAGGATGGGAGGAATGAGCGGCGTGATCAGCGCGTACCACGGCGCGTGCTGCGTCGTCGGCGCCGCGCCCGTGTCTGCCGCCCATGCCTTGACCGGCGCGTTCTTCTTCATCTTGACCATACACATGATGAAGACGATGACAAGCTGAATGGCCATTGCGCCGAAGGCGTACTTGAGATAGTTCCAATCATACAGGAACTCCTCCTGGAACATACCCTGTACTTCCTCAAACAGTACGACGTTGACATACATGCCCGCGCCGACCGACATCAGATAAGAACTCAGGGCAAGCGCCTTGCTGATGCCGAGCGACAGCAGGATCGGCAGAACGATAACGCCGATGGCAACAACAGAGCCGGCGCCGAAGCAGCTCGTGAAAATGAGACTTACAACAATGGAAAGAAGGATCGTGGTGATCAGCGGACGGTCTCCGCCGAGCTCCACCGTCTTGCGGATGATGGTCGAGGCGATCCCCGTCTGCACAAGGACCTGACCGAACCAGCTGCCGAACATGACGATGCAGGCCGTCGGCCCCCAGCCCTCTGCGCCACCCTCAAAGACGTATGACTGCACGTCGCCGATGGCGATGGAGCCGCCGATCACGCCGAAGATCGACCAAAGGATGGCCATAAAAAGAAATCCGATGACAAGGTTTCCGCCCTTTGCGGCATAGTAAATGAAAGCGAAGAAAGACAAAAGCAAAATGATACCGATTAGATTCGCCGACATACTTACCTCCTCAAATGATTAAAGAATACCGTATTTGTTGAATACTTCCACCACGGAAGCTCCCGCGCGCAGCTCCGCGCGGACCATGTTTTCGCCGCGCACCTTTTCGACAGCCTTTTCGATGACCGTATCCACGCGCGCCGCGGGCACACGAACGATACCGTCCTCATCCGCAAAGATCAGGTCGCCGGGATGTACGAGCACGCCCGCGCACACGACCGCCGTGTCCGCCGCAACCGCATCGACGCGCCCCTTGGAGTCCAGGGGATTTGTCCCCAGACAATAAAGAGGAAATTTGTCGAAGTCGATAAGAGCGACGTCCCGCGCGTAACCGTCTACGATGGCTCCACGCGCGCCGCGCGCGATGCAGGCCGTGGAGAGCAGCTCGCCGATGTAACCGTTGTGATTGCAGCCGGCCATCGCGGTGATGATGACATCTCCCTGCTGCAGACTGTCAATAAAGGCGAGGTCCTTCTGGTAAGGCTGCTCCGGGGTCTCAAATGCATCGACAACATACAGCGTGCGCGCATAGCCGATCATCTTACTGCTCGACGCCATCGGACGCAGTGTATCGCAAAAGCAAAAGTCCTTCTCTCCGATCTCGTCGAGGATGTCGGCAAGCACCGCCGTATACAGCTCGCCGCACAGCGCATCCAACTTTTCCTTTCCGTATTTCACTTTTTTTACCCTCCTTTCTTTTCTATATTAGAAATTCAATTTCTGAATTAATTATAGAATTCCCAACTTTATAAGTCAATGCGGCGGGGAAAAAACGTCGTTTCGTCCAAGGAATCCCCCCGAATTTCGTCGAAACAGCGATAAGTCGCTGCCGCTTGCGGAAAGGTGTTTCCTCTGTTATAATTTTCATATTAGAAATTTTAGGAGTTAACGGAATTCAATAATGAAAACGCTTGAGAAATCTCTGGATATTTTAGAGGCGATTGCGGACGCGCCCAACGGTTTGAACGCGGAGGAGGTCGCGGAGCTCGTCGGGACGAATAAAACGACCGCTTATAAAATTGCCACCGTTTTCTGCAAATACGGCTATATGCAGCGCATCCCCCAGACCACGCGTTACAAGCTCGGCAATAAATTTTACGACATCATGCGGCGCATGGGGAGACAGACGGACATCCGTCAGATCGCGCTGCCCGAAATGCGGCGTTTAGCCGCGGAATCGGGGGAGACGATCAATCTGCTCGTGCAGTCGGGCACGAAGGGCCTGTATATCGAGGTCATCGAGAGCGACAAGTCGGCAAAGCTCGCGAGCAGCGTCGGCTCGATGGATCCCCTGCACATTTCCGCCGTCGGCAAGGTCATCCTGTCCGGCCTCGACGAGCGCTCGGTCCACGACATCATCGCGGCGGAGGGCCTGCCGCGGACCGGGAAGAATACGATCACCGCCCCATCGGCGCTGAAAGCGGAGCTGCAAAAGGTGCGTCAAGACGGCTTCGCGATCGACGACGAGGAGTCCGTCGTGGGAGCGCGGTGCGTCGCAGCGCCTATCTATAACGGCGCGCACGACGTCATCGCGGCGGTCAGTATTTCATCTCTGACCATCTCCTCCTCCATTGAAGAGCTGTATCGATACAAGGATATGGTCATAGAGGCGGCGAAAAATATCTCCAAGGCGCTGTCTTTCAACACATAACGATATCGAAAACAAAAAGGCGGACCCCTTCAGGGTCCGCCTTTTTTCAATATCGCCGGGCACGCCGTCGCCGCCTGCGTTTTTTCCCGCGGCCGCCGAGCATCGCCGCGAGCAGCCAGAGCGCGTACAGAGCAAACAGCGCTGCGGCAGTCCAAACGACGCATAGGATCACCGTCGCCGCCCTGCTTCTTTGTGTCGACGCCGCGACGCGGACGCCGTCCGACACATAGGCGGCCGCGAGGAAGGATGCCGCCGTGGCGTCCGCGTCCGTCTCGTTATAGTACGCCGCGGACAGCCAGTCCGAAACGGCGCTGCGCCACGTCTGCGGCAGCGAGTCGTCGTTTTCAAAGGTGTCGATCAACGCCCGAAGCGAATCGGAGACGACGTATAAGCTCGGCGCGAGCGAGGTCTGCAGCGACAGCTGAAGCGTCTGCTCCAGAGAATACGCGAGATTGAACAGCGTCTGCTCGTCGTCCGCGCGCGCGAGCATCTCGAGACCGATGGGCAGGCCGTCCGCGTCCGTGCCGATGGGCAGCGTCAGCGCGGGCAGCCCGGCGGCAGGCGCGATCTCTGTGGAGCTGCTGTAGATCTGCGTCTGCGCGTGGGTGATAACCGCGACGCGAAGGGTCGGGTAAACGACCGCGTCGACGCCGTAGCCGTCCATCTTGCTCTCGACATATGCGCGAAGCTCGGTTTGAAGCGCCACGGCGGCCGTCATGTCTTCCGCCGTGTTTTCGCTGTAATAGCCGTTGAGCTCCGGCACACAGCTGCACAAGGACGCGTAATCGGTGATCGCCGCAGTGTGACAGGCGAGATAGTTCCCCAGCGCCCCCACGATGGTCCAGCCCGACACGGTCTGCTCTATGCGCGCTTGAAAATCGTCGTCCAGTATGTCGTCGATATAAATCAGGGTCGCGCCAGCCGCACAGATGAGCGCCAGCGTTTCATTGAACGCGGAGAGGATTTCATCCTCGATCAAATAGTCCCCGTCCTCCCCAAGCAACTGCATGATGACGCCGATAGAGGAGCCGTCCAGGGCGTCCGCGTCGAGCGCGGCGGTTTCCGCGTCGCCGTCGAGCAGGTCGTACAGCACCGCGCAATCCTCCACCGCGGCCGCCATCAGACCCACCGTATCGCGCACCGTGTCATACGGCACGACGCCCTGCGTGGACAGCGCGCCCTGCGTCGGCCGCAGGCCGACAACGCCGTTCGCGCTCGCCGGCGCGCGCACGGAGCAGGCCGTGTCGGTGCCCAGCGCGAGCGGTGCAAGGCGCGCGGCGACACAGACGGCCGACCCGCCCGAGGAGCCGTAGGCGGAGTACGCCGTGTCAAACGCATTGTTCACGGTGCCGAAATCGCTCGTCGAGGTATACGCTGAAAAGGCGAGCTGATCCATGTTGGTCTTCGCGAGAATGATCGCGCCCGCCGCCTTCAGCGACACGACGACGTCCGCGTCCGCCTGCGGATAGTTGTCCAGCAGCTCGGACACGCCGGCGGTCGTCGGCATACCCGCGACGTCGATGTTGTCCTTGACGACGACCGGTATGCCGAAAAGCAGGCTCGTCCGCCCCTGTGCCGCATACAGCGCATCGCAGCTTTTCGCCTCGTCGAGCGCATCCTCGTTGACCGTGATGACACAGTTGAACAAATCGGCATAGGCCTCCATGCGCGCGAGATACACCCGCATGATGATCTCATAGGTGAGGTAACCGTCGTCCACCGCCTGCTGCAGCTGCGCCACGCTCAGCTGCGTGACGTCGACGGCGAGCGTCGTCTGCGTCTGCGCGGCGGCACAGGGCACGCCGGAGAGCAGCAGACAGGCAGCGACAAAGCATACGGCGATTTTTTTAAGCAGGACATAAAAAGCCTCAATCCATCTTGTGACACGGAGGTCCGATTGAGGCAAATTATAATTTTTTACACTGAAACACAGCTTAAACGGCGGCGATCATTCGGAACGCCGCCGGCTGTCGACGGCCGCCGCGATAAACGCGCGGAACAGCGGGTGCGCCTTGTCGGGGCGGCTTTTGAATTCGGGGTGAAACTGCACGCCGATATAGAAGGGATGCTCCCGCAGCTCCATCGCCTCGACGATGTGACCGTCGGGCGACGCGCCGCACACCGCCATGCCCGCCTGCTCAAAGGCGGCGCGGAATCTGTTGTTGAATTCATAACGGTGGCGGTGACGCTCGTGGATCAGCTTCACGCCGTAGGCCGCCGCAAAGCGGGTCCCGTCGACCGTCTCGCACGGATACGCGCCGAGGCGCATCGTTCCGCCCTTGTCCATGTCGGCGTATTGGTCGGGCATAAAATCGATGATGAGATGCCCCGACAGCTCGTCGAACTCGCGCGAATTCGCATCGGAAAAGCCGAGCGCGCCGCGCGCGAATTCGATGGCGGCGATCTGCATACCGAGACATATGCCGAAATAGGGCACGCCGCTCTCCCGCGCATACCGCGCGGCGGCGATCATGCCCTCGATGCCGCGGTCGCCGAAGCCGCCCGGCACGAGGATGCCGTCGAGGCCGCCGAGCACCTTCGGAGCGTTCGCATCGGTGAGATTTTCCGAGTCGATCCAGACGATGCTGACCCTCGCGTCGTTTGCCCAGCCCGCGTGGCGCAGCGCCTCCGCGACGGACAGATACGCATCGTGAAAGCGCACGTATTTTCCGACGATCGCGATGCGCGCCTGGCCGCTGACGCTCTTGCTGCGCTCGACCATCGCGCTCCAGTCGCTCAGCGCGCAGGGCGCCGTTTGCAGCGACAGCGCGCGGCACACGACGTCGTCAAGGCCGTTTTTGTGCAGCATCAGCGGCGCCTCGTAAAGGCTGTCGAGCGTCTCGTTTTCGATGACGCAGTCGCGCCGCACATTGCAGAAAAGCGAGATCTTATCACAGATATCCCCGTCGATGGGCTCGTCGGCGCGCAGGACGATGACGTCGGGAGAGATGCCGCACGCGCGCAGCTCGCGCACCGAGTGCTGCGTGGGCTTGGATTTGAGCTCTCCCGAGCCGCGCAGATACGGCACGAGCGTGACGTGGATGAAAACGCAGTTCTCCTTGCCGACCTCCAGCGACACCTGGCGGATCGCCTCCAGAAAGGGCTGGCTCTCGATGTCGCCGACGGTACCGCCGATCTCGGTGATGACGACGTCCGCCTCTGTCTTTTCTCCGACATTGTATATAAACCGCTTGATCTCGTCGGTGATGTGCGGGATGACCTGCACCGTCTTTCCGAGATACTCACCGCGCCGCTCCTTGTTGAGCACATTCCAGTACACCGCGCCCGTCGTGAGGTTGGAGTAGCGGTTGAGATCCTCGTCGATAAAGCGCTCGTAGTGGCCGAGGTCGAGGTCGGTCTCCGCGCCGTCGTCGGTCACGAAGACCTCCCCGTGCTGGAACGGGCTCATCGTGCCCGGGTCGACGTTGATGTACGGGTCGAGCTTCTGCGCCGCGACGCGCACTCCGCGGCATTTGAGCAGCCGTCCGAGCGAGGCCGCCGTAATGCCCTTGCCGAGTCCCGACACGACGCCGCCCGTCACAAATACATATTTCATCTCTTTCTCCCCCCCTGTTCACCGCAAGAATTCTCGCAGGATACACAGCCCCGCCTCGCCGCTCTTCTCGGGGTGGAACTGACAGCCGAGCACATTGCCCGCGGCGCTTTTTGCGGCGGCGCACAGCTGCCGCCCGCCGTAGGCGCACAGCGCGACGACGTCTGCGGGATCGTCCGGCTTCGCCTCGAAGCTGTGCACGAAATAGGTCTCGCTTCCCGCGGGGAAGCCCCGCAGCGGCGTCCCCGCATAACCGCCGCACAGTGTCAGCGCGCTCCAGCCGATGTGCGGCACCGTCTGGCGCCGCCCGCCCGTGTCGAGCTCCGGGATGCGCACGACGCCGCCCGCAATGAGACCGAGCCCCTCGTGCCGGCCGAATTCCTCGCTCGCGTCGAACAGCATCTGCATTCCGAGACAGATGCCCAGCAGCGGCGTCCCCGCCGCCGCCGCGCCGCGCAGCGGCCCGATGAGCCCCCGCGCGCGCAGACCTGCCATCCCGTCCGCAAACGCGCCGACACCCGGCAGCACCAGGCGATCCGCCGCAGACACATCGGCGGGGTCGGCGCTGACGGTCACCTGCGCGCCGCAGTATTCCAGCGCGCGCTTCACGCTCAGCAGATTGGACAAGCCGTAATCGATAACGACCGCCTTCATCATTTGCGTACCTCCAAGCCCGCGGCGCGCAGCGCCGCCTTGAGCGTCTGCACGTCGGTCTTTTCATAATGCAGAACAGACGCGACCGCCACGGCGGACGCGCCGCGCTTCGCCGCTTCGGCGACGTCCCGCGCGCTCCCCGCGCCACCCGAGCAGATCACCGGCACGTCGACGGCGGCGCAGACCGCCGCAATCAGCGGCAGATCCATGCCGCGGCCCATGCCCTCGCAGTCGACGCTCGTGAGCAGGATCTCGCCCGCGCCGCGGGACACCGCCTCGCGCACCCACGCCACCACCTCGCGCCCGCTGTGCTCCCGCCCGTTGTCGTAATAACACTCGTAATTTCCCGCCGGCGTGCGCTTTGCCTCCACCGACAGCACCATACACTGGCTGCCGAAGGTCTTTGCGACGTCGGTGATGAGCGACGGATTGCGCAGCGCCGCCGTGTTGATCGCCGCCTTGTCCGCGCCGCACGCAAGGATCGCGCGCACATCGTCCGCCGAGCGCAGTCCCCCGCCCGCCGTGATGGGGATGAAAACATCATCGGTCGTGCGGCGCACGATGTCGCCGAGGCTGTTGCGGTTGTAGAGACTCGCGACGATGTCCATGTAGAGGATCTCGTCGATGCCCGCTTCATAATAGCGGCGCGCGAACTCGTTCGGATGGCCGAGCTTGCGCAGACCCTCCAGCTGGATGCCCTTGACGAGGTAGTTGTTTTTGACATCCAGCCGCGCCGCAAGACGGATCCGGCTCATTGTTCAAATACCGTGCGGCGCAGCTTCCACACGCCGTTGTCATACATCCAGATGTGCGGCGAGCGGAAGCGGTCGGCGAGGTGATCGAAATAGGCGCGGTCCATCGTCGGCTGCTCAAAGCAGCGGCTGGCTTGCGGGAAGGTCTTTTCGTCGATGGACAGATACTTGAATATCTCGTCCGCAAAGCGCAGCGGGTATTCTCCGTCAAACTTTTTGACAAGCGCCACGCCTTCCTCCCGCGTGATCTCATCGTTGCGGATCTCCTGCGACGCGTCGTAGCTCGCGCGCCCGACGCCGAATTTGATCCACGTCGTGTAATAGAAGAAATCGTCGATTTTGTCGTCGATGGAATTGTATTTGGAATAGGTGCCGACGGTGCGCTCGGGGCTCGGCTTGAAATCGGAATGCTCGACGGCGTAATAGTACGCGCCCTGCGGATGCCACTTGAGATAGTAGCCGAGATAGTGCACCTCGACGCTGTGTTTTTCCATCTCCTCCTCGCTCGCGGGAAGATAGATCGTAAGGTCGCTCGGGTCGACGCCGAAGTCCTCCTCGAGCCGGCGCAGCGGCACGCCGCCGATGTAGATATGGTCCTTGTCGCTCGTCGCGAAATAGCTGCGGTCGCGCAGCGCCGATTTGTTGTCGGCGATGGGGTTGCCGTACTCCGCCTCGTTTTCACCGTAAAACACGAGCGGAATGTTGAACATCGCCGCCATCTTCGGCGCGAGCTGCTTTTGCCCGAGAATAAAGGGCTGGAACGGGTGAAACAGATTTTCCGTCGCAAGACGCGTCAGCAGGCGGTGGGTCATGCCGTTGGGGGTGCACAGATAGTTGTCGAAGCCCGCGTGGATCCACGCCTCAAAGTTGTCAAAGCCCCACGGCGTGTAGATGTGCGGCGCCCAGGTGACCGTCAGCGGGTGCATGCCGTATTTGTATTTGAGCATATGGCTCGCGTAAAAGCTGTCCTTGCCGCCCGAGCCGGGGACGAGGCAGTCGTAGCTTCCGTCGTTTTTGCGGAAGCGCTCGCACAGCTCGATGAGCTCCTTTTCCCGCAGCGACCAGTCGATGTTGCCGTCGCGCTTCTGGTCGTTCGCGCGGCACGCGTCGCAGACCCCGTCCCTTTCGTCTATGTGCATACTGTATTTTTTGCTTTTGATGGTGTGCTCGAATTCCGAGCAGGAATTGGGCTTTTGATTGCTCATCACGCAGCGGCGGCAGTAGGTCACCTCCGGCGGCAGGCCGTACATGACCTCGGGGTGCTTGAGCCCCGGCGCATATTTTGTGTAATCGATATCGACAAAACGCTTGATTTGTTCCATCCTTCGCTCTCCTTTTATATGCAATAAAAAAGTCGAGGG
>JAYFQJ010000009.1:0-18110 GCA_034927165.1 Oscillospiraceae bacterium | reverse complement strand
CGGCGGGGTCAGACGCAGCGCCTCGTCCGAGCCGGACGCGCGCATATTAGAGACGTGCTTTTTCTTGCACACGTTGACGACGATGTCCTCGTTCTTGGGGCATTCGCCGACGACCATGCCCGCGTAGACCTTGTCGCCGGGGTTGACGAACAGCGAGCCGCGGTCCTGCGCATTGTAAAGGCCGTAGCCGACCGCGTCGCCCGTTTCAAACGCGATGAGCGAGCCGGTCTGCCGCTTTTGGATGTCGCCCTTGAAGGGCGCATACTTGTCGAACACGGCGCTCATAATACCCTCGCCGCGCGTGTCGGTCAGAAATTCGTTGCGATAGCCGAACAGCCCGCGCGACGGAATAGAGAATTCCAGCTTCATGCGCGCGCCCTGCGGCGTCATGGTCACGAGCTCGCCCTTGCGCGCGCCGAGCTTCTGCATAACGCTGCCCACGCAGTCCTCCGGCACGTCCGCGGCGAACAGCTCATACGGTTCGCACAGCTGCCCGTCGATCGTCTTGAGGATGGCCTTCGGCGGGCCGACCTGAAATTCGTACCCCTCGCGGCGCATCGTCTCGATGAGGATGGACAAATGCATCTCGCCGCGGCCGACGACGCGAAAGCTGTCGGTCGTGTCGGTGTTTTTCACGACGAGCGACACGTCGCGCAGCAGCTCGCGGAACAGGCGGTCGCCGAGCTGGCGGGAGGTGACGAACTTGCCCTCCGTGCCTGCGAACGGGCTGTCGTTGACGGAAAAGGTCATCTCCACGGTCGGTTCGGAGATCTTGACAAAGGAGATCGGCTCCACCTTTTCCGGTGCGCACAGCGTGTTGCCGATGTTTACGTCGCCGATGCCGCTGATGGCGATAATGTCGCCGACGGTCGCGCTCTCGACATTCTGACGCTTGATGTTCTCAAACTGGAATACGGACGTGATCTTTTCTTTTCTCTTCAGCTCCGGCTTGTGATAATCGCACAGCACGACCTCCTGGTTGACCTGCACGCTGCCCGCGCTGATGCGGCCGATGGCGATGCGGCCGACAAACTCGTTGTAGTCGATGCAGGATACCAGCATCCCGAGCGGCGCGGTCTCGTCTCCTTCCGGCGGCTTGATATAGCTGACGATCGTCTCGAATAGTGGCGTGAGATCGGTTCCCGCCTTGTGGGGGGAATAACTCGCCGTGCCGTCGCGCCCGGAGCAGAAGATCATCGGGCTGTCGAGCTGGGCGTCGGTCGCGCCGAGATCCATGAGCAGCTCGAGCACCTCGTCCACGACCGCGTCGATGCGCGCGTCGGGGCGGTCGATCTTGTTGACGACGACGATGAGCATAAGCCCCAGCGACAGAGCCTTTTCAAGCACGAAGCGGGTCTGGGGCATGGGGCCCTCCGCCGCGTCGACGAGCAGCAGCACGCCGTCCACCATCTTGAGCACGCGCTCCACCTCCCCGCCGAAATCGGCGTGGCCGGGGGTGTCGACGATGTTGATCTTGGTGCCGCCGTACATGCAGGATGTGTTTTTCGCGAGGATCGTGATGCCGCGCTCCCGCTCGAGATCGCCGCTGTCCATGACGCGCTCCGCGACCACCTGGTTTTCGCGAAACGCGCCGCTTTGCTTGAGCATCTCGTCGACCAGCGTCGTCTTGCCGTGGTCGACGTGCGCGATGATGGCAATATTCCTCAAATCATTCCGAATCAAAATGTTGACCTCTTCTTACAAATTCCGCGCGCACTCCGAAAATATTTTCTCTCCTCTTATGCGCGCCGCCTGTGCAGACATAAAAATACTAAAGTATTATAACAGAAGCCGCGCAAAAATACAGCATTTTTCATAAACTTTTTGAATTTCCTTGTGACAAACGTCAATGCGTGCTATACTTTTGTGCATTCGGCCAGCCGCGCCGACGCGCGGGGCCGAAAAACTGCGGAAAAGAGATCTGTCCATGGCTGAACTGTACAGCTTGCTGTGTCATCCGTCCGACGAGGGGACGCTCGCGCTCGGCGACGAAAAGGCTGCGCTCATCGACACCGGTATGGCGTTTTGCGCGCCGGAGAAGATCGAAAAGCTGCGCGCGCTGCTCGGCGGGCGCCCGCTCGACTATATCATTGTCGGGCACAGCCATTACGACCATATCGGCGCCATCCCGCACATAAAAAAGGTGTGGCCGGACGCCCGGATCATCTGCGGTGAGCACGCGGCGGCGGTCTTCAGCCGCCCGTCGGCGCTCGCGCGCATCCGCGCGCTGTCGCAGGAGGCCGCGCGGACCTACCGGCCCGAAGCGGAAGCGGCGGCGGGTGATTACGACGACGGCGCCTTTTCCCCCGACCGCATCGTGCGCGAGGGAGATGCACTGCCGCTCGGCGGGCTGACGCTGCGGGTTCTCGAAACGCCGGGGCACACCCGCGACGCGCTCAGCTTTTATCTCCCGGAGCATTGTATGCTCAAGGCGGACGAGACGCTCGGCGTGCTGCTGTCGCCGACGGCGATGTATCCCGTCTATCTCGTCAGCTGCCGGCTCGCGCTCGAATCCATCGACAAGTGCGCGGCGTTGCATCCGGCGCGCGTGTGGTCGCCGCATTACGGCGAGGTCGCGCCCGCCGTCGCGGAAAGCTATTTTTCACTCGCGCGCCGCACGGTGCTCGAGTGCCGCGAGCTCATATTGCAAGCGCACGCGGACGGCTGCGATGAGGCGGGCATTCTCGGGCGCTTCGCCGCGAAATACCGCACGCCCGATCTCGTCGACAAGCAGCCCGAGCAGGCGTTTTTGCTCAACACCGCGGCTACCATTCGCTGCACGCTCGCGGAATACGCGGCAGGCCATCAAGGGAGCACCTCTCCCGGCAGGGCGATATAAGCATTCATGAAGCGGTCGGCGCGTTGTGTTCCGACCGCTTCAATGGTATAGTTGGCGACAAGGTTTATTTATATAATCTTCCACCTATGGTCTTAAAATGACCACCTATCGAGAATCAGTGGAAATCGGTTCTCGATTTTCCTATACTGTAACCGTAACAAAGAGGAGGTGAGCAAATGCAAATTGAAATCAAAATAGACGAAAACTGCAAAGAACCTAAGATCATTGTCGTAACAGACAAAATGACCGATGAAATCAATGCGGTGCTGAAAAGAATTTCAGATGAACAGCCCAAAATGATTGCCGGGTTCAAAGATGATGTTGTCGAAGTGTTGGAGCCGTCCGATATTTACCGCGTTTTTGCTGCTTCGGGCAAAGTATTTGCCGAAACGAATCACGGCAAGTATACGCTCCGTCTGCGGCTTTACGAAATTGAGCAGCGCTTGGACAGTCAGTCCTTTGTGCGGATATCGAACTCAGATATTATCAATCTGAAAAAGGTCAAAGGCTTTGATTTAAGCTTTGCGGGAACAATTTGCGTTACGCTTTCAAATGGGACGGTTACCTATGTTTCAAGGCGTTTTGTCGCCAAAATCAAACAGCTGTTAGGAATATGAGGTGGTAGAAATGAAAAAAAAGCTTATTCAACGAGGACTTCTCGGTTTTCCTCTTGGCATTGCAATCGGCTATGTGATCACGGTAATTATTTCGGCGGTTGTTGCCGATGGTTCCTTTTATCCTGTCACGCCGGAGCTGATGGCGGCAGTCGGAAATGAGCTGAATGCGGTCATTCTTCAGACGGTCCTGTGCGGCATCATGGGTTCAGGGTTCGCAATGGCTTCGGTGATATGGGAGATTGATTCATGGAGTCTTGTAAAGCAAAGCGGAATCTACTTTGCAATAGCCTGTGCTGTCATGCTGCCAATCGCCTATATCGCGAATTGGATGCAGCATTCCGTCAGTGGCATGTTATCCTACATCGGTATCTTCATCGCCATTTTTGTTTTTGTATGGCTGGCTCAATATTTTGCATGGAAAAATAAAATTAAAAAAATGAACGACAAGGTGCAAAACAGCAGCGACGCAAAATGAGCATAATCTCCCCGGGGCGTCCCTGCAAAAGCAGACCGAAAACGTCCCCGTGGATTCCCGCTCCCCGAAAAAGCAACGAACCCCGAGGCGAGGTCAGCAGGCTCCGCTTCGGGGTTCGTTCTCTGTTTCGGGCGCCCGCATTGCCGGGCGCCTCTTTATATCATTTTGAATAGAGGATCGCCGCGAGATATTCGAGCGTCTCGTCGCCGGCGCACGCAATGCCGTGAAAATTCCCGTCCTCGCATTGAAGAATATCGCCCGGCTCAAGGTCGTGCTGCTCACCGTTGTCGTTGACGCGCGCGCGTCCTTTGATGATATAGTAGGTCTCAAAATCCCCCGTATGGGTGTGCGGGCCGATGGAAGCGCCCGGCGCAAGCCGCGTGATGCAGAACAGGCGTCCCGCCCCGCGCATTTCGTCGACGCTCAGCAGATCCGTGATCTCTGCCACACCGTCGCCGCCGCGCAGATGCTCCTCGCGCGTCACGGGCATATCTCTATATCTTTTTATCATTGACGTCCTCCGCTAAAAGCGCTCAAAACGATTTCGGAATACAAGCTCGCCGTGTCCGCGCGCCTCCACGGGTTCCCCGTTCTCACTCACGAGCGTACCGCGGGAAAAGGTAGCCGCCGGATAGCCTTTGACCTTTACGCCGTCATAGGGCGAGAAGTCACAGTTGCTGTGCATCTGCTTGACCGAAAGCGTGACCTCCTTGTGCGGATCCATGACCGTGATATCCGCATCACTGCCAACAGCGATGATCCCTTTTTTCGGATACATGCCGGCGATGCGCGCCGGGTTGGTGCTGACGATCTCAACAAATTTTTCAGCGCTGATGCGTCCCTTGCTCACCCCTTCCGAGAACACGACGGGCAGCCTTCCCTCAACGCCCGGTGCGCCGTGCGGAATGGTCGCGAAGCTCTCCCGCCCGAGGCTCAGCTTTTCCTTGAAAGGAAACGCACAGTGGTCGGAGGACACAAGCTTGATATCGCCGTTGCGGATTCCCTGCCACAGCGCCGCGCGGTCGGATTCCCTGCGCAGCGGCGGGGTGATAACATATTTTGCCGCCTGCTCAAGCGGAGCGTCGTAGGCCGACTCGTCCAGCAGCAGAAAATGCGGGCAGGTCTCCACATAGACGTTGTTGTTTTTTGCGTGCGCCTCCTGTGCGCGGCGCAGCGCCCTCTCGCAGGACATATGTACGATGAGCACGTTGGCGTCGACCATTTCGGCGAGGTTGATAACGCGCTGCGTCGCGTCCTCCTCGCAAACAGGCGGCCTGCTCACAGGGTGGTATTTCGGCTCTGTTTTTCCTGCATCCAGCAGCTTCTTTGTCAGATAATCTATCGCAAAATCGTTCTCGCAATGGATACCCAGTATGCCACCGTTGGAGGAGATCACATCCAGCAGCCGGATGATCTCTTCATCGCGCACGCGGTGCCAGTACGCCATATAGACCTTCCACGTGGGAAAGCCTTCCTCGATCAGCTTCGGGATTTCGGCGTACGCCTGCTCCGTGCGCTCTGTGATGACCGGGCTGAAGCTGTAATCAATCACCGCGCTGCCGCCCGCTTTTTCCGACCATTTGCAGATAATATCGCGAAGGGAGTGCCCCTTCTCCTGCATGGGGTAATCGACAACACAGGTCACACCGCCGCATGCCGCCGATACCGTTCCCTGATACCAGTCGTCCAGCGTATGCGAGCCGTTCAACGGCGTATCGATATGCGTATGGATATCAATGCCGCCCGGCATGACCAGCTTCCCCTGCGCATCATAGCAGCGGACTGCGTCCGTCAGCCGGTCTGCGATGCAAACGACTTTCCCCGCGCGCACGCCGATGTCCGCCCGAAAGGTCCCCGCCGGATTCACGACCGTTCCGTTTTGGATGACAAGATCATATTGCGCCATAAATTAACCTCCCTTTTAGTATTTCGGATCTCCGCAGCCGGATAATCCAAAGAATAACTATAAAGAAAGTATAGCACCTACATCAGAGCTTCGCCTGCCCAAGTTAATAGGTGCAAATTTATCACTGCGCCTTTTTGAGCAGCGACAGCAGCAGCGCGTGGGTGCGCGCGGAATCCATAGCATAGACGATGCGCACGGGGCTGTCGTCCGCGGGCGCGCCGCGCCGGTCCACCACGAGCTGTCCGTCCGCCATGCCGCCGGAAAAATCGACGCGGCAGATCTCGCGGCGCACGTCCGTCGCCGTCGCGGGATCGATGGCGGGCGCGACGGCCGCATAGTCGTGGATACAGCAGCTCGTCGGGTCGCCGCCGAACAGGATGCGGCAGCGCTCGATAAAATCGCGCAGCAGCCGCCCCGTCCACAGCGCCGTTTTTGTACCGAGCGCCTCGATGGCGGCGATATCGTCGAGCGTGTAGGTCGCGCCCGCGACGTTGCCCTCGATGGGGCCAAGCAGAATGTTGATCCCGCTCGTCAGCACGATCTCGGCGGCCTCGGGGTCGTCGTAAAAATTCGCCTCCGCGACGGGTGTGCGGTTGCCTGTGTACAAGCCGCCGCCCATAATGTACAATGTTCCGATCTTCTGCGCGATCTCGGGCGCCATGCGCAGCGCGACGGCGATGTTGGTCAGCGGGCCGACCGCCGCGACGTCAATGGGCTCCTTTGCCGCGCGCAGCGTGTCGACAATGAACGCGCAGGCGTGCTGCGGCTGCGCGCGCTTCGCCGCGGCCGGCAGCTTGAGCGTCGCCTCATGGATGCGGATCTCCTCCCCGTCCACGACGGCGCGCACGCGCTGCATGCGGGTGTTGTACTCCCGGCCCGCGGTCAGATCCCGCACGAGCGCCGCCGCGCAGCCCTTGTACACCGGCACATCCATACCGAGAAATTCGACGAGCCGCAGATTGTTGTCCGTCGTGTTTTCCACCGGGCGGTTGCCGTGCACCGATGTGACGCCGACGATGTCCACCGTGTCCGACAGCAGCAGCGCCGTCAGCGCGACGGCGTCGTCGGTGCCCGTGTCACAATCAAATATCAGCTTCCTTTTTCCCATGTTTCTCTCCTATTTTCCTCTGCGTTTTTTGCGCGCCGCATATTTTTTTCGCGCGCGCGGCACCAGCACGAGCATATAGTACAAATAGAGCAGCACGATGACCAGCAGCACCGCGTAGATGATCTTCGCCGCGGTAGACGTCAGAATCACCGACAGGTTGTCGATCACGAACGCGAAGCGGGAAAGCTCGACCGTTTCGCGCGCGACGAGGTTGATCTCGCCGATATCCTCCCCGTCCAGCTTCACCCGCGCTTTGCCGACGACCTGCCCGTTCTCGACGGGGGCGTTGACGTATTCGGGCAGCTCGGTGATCTCGTATTCAACGAGCGGTTCCTCGGTGCTGTTTTTATTGAACGCGGCAAATATCTCGCTTTCGGGATACAGGATCAGCGAATCCTTCTGCCACGCGTAGCGCAATCGGAGCTCCGTGACGGGGCTGGTCGTCGTGATGGGGCTTTTGAGCTCGATGTTCTTGAACGCCCAGTCGAGCACGGCGCGGGTGTCGGTGTATACGGTGTTGCCCTGCTCCCAGATGAGCGTCGAGTATGCGTCGTACGGCGCGCCCATACACACGAGGATATAGTTCATGCCGTCCTTCTGCGCATAGGTCACGAGAAAGCGCCACCATGTGCCGCTGCTGTCCGACGTCGTCCCGGTCTTGACGCCCTTGATATAGCTCGTGTAATAGCCGCTCGACTCGACGAGCATCGCGTTGGTCGGCGTCAGCTCACGCGCGTCGCTCTTGTTGGTCGCAGGCACGGTGTAGGACGCCTTGCCGCAGATCTCGAGAAAGCCGGGCACCGTGATCGCCCACGCCGTGATGCGGTACATATCCGCCGCTGTCGTATAGTTTCCGTCGAATACGCCGTGCGGGTCCACAAAGTGGGTGTTCGTACAGCCGAGCTCGAGCGCCTTCGCGTTCATCGCGGCGATAAAGGCGTCGTAGCCGAAATAGGACGCGACCGCCGACGCCGCCTCGTTCGCGGAGGAGATGAGCATACAGTGCAGCAGGTCGTACATCGTCAGCTGCTCTCCGCCCTGGATGCCGACGGAGGAGACGTTGAGCCCGTCGAATTCGTTCCACAGATCGTCCGGCGCGGTGACGAGCGTATTTTCGAGGTCGCCGCACATCGTCATGGCGAGCGCCGCCGACATGATCTTGACCGTCGACGCGGGATGGATCTGCGTGTCCGCGTCCTTCTGATAGATCACCTCACCGGTATCGACGCACACGAGATAGACCTCCTTCGAGGTCGTCTCGACGTCCATGCCGTAGTCCTTGGCGAACGCGGCGGGCGCAAAGAAGCTCAACGTCAGCAACAGCGCCGCAACGAAAGAAATTGCTTTTTTTATCATGATACCCTCTCAGTTCAGGATTCCTTCACTCTGGCGGAACATCGCCTCGACCGCCGCGCGCAGCGGCGCGTATTCGGGCCTTGACAGCGCGCCGGCCTCGAGCAGGTCGTTCGCCGCCGCGGTCGCCGTGTGCAGCACCTGCTCGTCGCCCGCGAGATCCGCGACGGACAGCTCCGGCAGACCGTGCTGCCGACTGCCCAGAAAATCGCCCGGCCCGCGGGCCTTCAGATCCTGCCGCGCGATCTCAAAGCCGTCGTTGGTCTTTGTCATCACCGACAGCCGCGCTTGCGCAGCGTCGGCTCCGGAGGACGACACGAGCACGCACCAGCTCTGCTGTGCGCCGCGTCCGACGCGCCCGCGCAGCTGATGCAGCGCCGACAGGCCGAAGCGCTCTGCGTTCTCTATGATCATGAGCGTGGCGTTGGGCACGTCGACGCCCACCTCGATGACCGTCGTGGCGACGAGCACCTGCGTGTCTCCCCGCGCGAAGGCCGCCATGACCGCCGCCTTCTCCTTCGACTTCATGCGTCCGTGCAGCAGGCCGACGCGCAGCCCCGCAAGATAGTCTTTCTCGAGCTCCTCTTTATATGCCGTCGCCGCGCGGGTATTTTCGAGCGCCTCGCTCTCCTCGACAAGCGGACAGACGATGTACGCCTGACGGCCCGCCTGCGTCTGTTCGCGCACAAAACCGAGATAGCGCGCGCGCAGTGCGTCCGACACGAGCAGCGTCCTGACGGGCGTGCGCCCGGGCGGCATCTCGTCGAGCACGCTGACGTCGAGGTCGCCGTAGATGATGAGCGCGAGCGTGCGCGGGCTGGGCGTCGCCGACATGACGAGCAGATGCGGGTACGCGCCCTTGCGGGTGAGCGCCGCGCGCTGCTCCACGCCGAAGCGGTGCTGTTCGTCCGCGACGACGAAGCCGAGGTTCGCGAATTCCACCGCCTCGCCGAGCACCGCGTGGGTGCCCACGAGCACGTCCACCGCGCCGCTCTTCACCTGCTCGAGCAGCAGCGCGCGCGCCTTCCCCTTGACGGCGCCCGTCAGCAGGGCCACGTTGAGTCCGTGCGGGGCGAACAGCGACGCGAGCGTGCGCGCGTGCTGGTTCGCGAGGATCTCCGTGGGCGCCATGAAGACGCTTTGATAACCGTTGCTCGCAGCGCACCAGACGCCCGCCGCAGCGACGGCGGTCTTGCCGCTGCCGACGTCCCCCTGCAGCAGCCGCCGCATGGGGTTCGGGCGCATAAAATCGGCGCACATCTCGTCGATGCAGCGGCGCTGCGCGCCCGTGGGCGCAAAGGGCAGCGTGTCCAGAAACGCTCGCGGGTCCGCGCTTGCAAAGCGCGCGCCGGTCACGGCGCGCTTGCGCTGCTTCAAACCGCGCAAGCCGAGCTGCAGCGTCAGCAGCTCCTCAAAGATGAGCCGGTCCTTCGCGCGCTTTGCGATATCCGGCGTCTCGGGAAAGTGGATGCAGCGCACCGCCTGCGGCTTGTCCATCAGCTTGTACTGTGCGCGCAGCGCCGCCGGCAGCGTCTCGGGGATATCGTCGCCGTACAGCGCGAGCGCGGCGCGCACGCAGGCCGCCACCGCGCGGGAGGAAAGCCCCGCCGTGAGCGCATACTGCGGCACGAGCGCCCCGGCCTCCTCCGGCTTCACGACGACGGGATTCGCCATCTCGCGCTTCAAAAGCGTCCCGGACAGCTTGCCGTACAGGGTGTAGGTCTCGCCCTCGCGCAGCGCGGCGGGCGCGTATTGGCTGTTAAAATAGACGAGCGTCAGCGCGCCGGTCTCGTCCGCAGCGTCGACGCGCGCGAGCGTTTTTCCGCCGCGGATACGCAGCGGCGCGTGCTTCGCAAAAACGGTCGCGCGCACGGCGCACGCCTCGCCCAAAGGCGCCTGCGCCACGGCATAGGGCGTTCGGTAATCGACATAGCCGCGCGGATAGTAACGCAAAAGAGCGCCGACCGTCGTCACGCCGAGCTTTTTGAACAGCTCGGCGCGCTTTTCGCCGACACCCTTTAAATAACGTATATCGTCCTGTAAACGGTCGCTGGACATTTGCGCACATCCTTCGCACCGCGCCGCCGCGCAGTTATTCCGCTGAGATGTAATAATAGTACACGGGCTGTCCGCCGTCGACGAGCGTGAGCTCCGCACCGGACAGATTCTTGCGCACGGCGTCGGCGACGGCGTTCGCGTCTTGCTCGGACACGTCCTCGCCGTAGATGATCGTAACGAATTCGGTGTTCTTGACTGCGAGCTTCTTTGCGAGCTTTATCGCCGCCTTGCTAACGTCCCGGTCGGTAAAGGCGAGCTTTCCGTTCGCGAGCGCGAGGATCTCGCCCTGCTTGATATCGTGGCCGTCGAAATCGCTGTCGCGCGCGGCAAAGGTGATCTGCCCCGTCGCGACGCGGTCGGCGGCGGCGTTCATGCTGATGAGGTTTTCCTCGGCCGACGCGTCGGGCATGAAAGCGATCATGGCGGAGATGCCCTGCGGAATGGTGCGGCTCATGACGACGACCGCGTCGCGGTCGGCGATCTTGCAGGCCTGCTCGGCCGCCATGATGATATTCTTATTGTTTGCGAGCACAAAAACGGTCTGTGCGGGGATGGACTGGATGGCACGCAGAATATCGTCGGTGGACGGATTCATGGTCTGTCCGCCGCTGACGATGCGCTCGACGCCGAGGTCGCCGAACAGCCGCGCGATGCCCTCGCCCGAGCACACCGAAACAAAGCCGTACTTTGCATCGGCGCTCGGCGCGGCGTACGGGAACCGTTCGTCCTTGTCGGCGGCGGCTTCCTTCTCGGCGGCGGCGCGCTCTTTTTTCAGCGCCGCGTTCTGCTCGAGCATATTTTCGATCTTGATCTTTGTCAGCTGACCGTGGCGCACCGCCTCGCTCAGCGCAAGACCCGGGTTCTTCGTGTGCACATGGCACTTGATGATCTCGTCGTCCTCTACAGCCACGACGCTGACCCCGATGGATTCGAGATAGGCGCGCAGCTTCGCATAATTCGCGTTTTCTTCCTTGAGCACGATAAACTCGGTACAATAGTGATTGACGGCGTCAAACTCGGCGTCGTCGCTGTAAGCGCCGACCGTCGGCACGGCGGCGGCCGCCTGCGCGGGCTGCTGTTCGCTTCCGACGATCTTTCCGGTGCGAAAGCAGGAGAGCATCCCCTCGAATATGATGACGAGCCCCTGCCCGCCGGAATCGACGACGCCCGCCTTTTTGAGCACGGGCAGCATATCCGGCGTGCGCGCAAGGGTGTCCTTGCACTGCTCCACGATAAAGCCCCACAGCTCGACGGGCTCCATGCTCTGATAGACGTCGGCGGCCTTTTCGCTCGCCTCGCGCGCGACGGTGAGGATGGTGCCCTCCGTCGGCTTCATGACGGCCTTGTAGGCGGACTCGACGCCCTTGCACAGCGACTGGTATAAGTCGGCGCTGGACGCCTCCTTGTGCCCCGCGAGCGACCGGGAGAAGCCGCGGAACAGCAGCGACAGGATGACGCCGGAGTTGCCGCGCGCGCCGCGCAGCAGCGCGGAGGCCGCGACGGACGACGCCTGCTCGACAGTGCAGCTGTCCGGCAGCTTTTGCAGCTCCGGAATGGCCGCGCTGATGGTCATGGACATATTGGTGCCCGTATCGCCGTCCGGGACGGGAAAAACATTCAGGGCATCGACGGCGCTCTTCAGGTTGGTGATGTTGTTCGCGCCTGAAATGATGCCGTCGCGCAGTTGTTCACCTGTTATCATATCTTCTCTTTATTCCTCCGTAACCAGCTCGTCAACGTAAACGTTGACGCCGCCGACGGTAAGCCCGGTCGCCTGCTCTACGGCATACTTGACCTTGTTTGCGATGCTGTCGACGATCGCGGAAATGTTGACGCCGTAAACGACCTTTATGTGAAGCTCAATTTCGAGCTTCTTGTCCTGTTCATATACGCGCACGCCAAGCTCGGGAAAATTATCCCCGAACAAAACCGCGCGCAGTCCCTCGGCCGGACCGCTCGTCGCCATGCCCTTCACGCCGTAGCAGCTGCTTGCCGTGCAGCCGACAAGGTTCGCGAAGTACGCATTGGTGAGCGTGACGCTGCCGAGCGTTGTTGCGAATTTGATCATAATGACATCCCTTTCTCAAAATAGGCGCCGCGCCCCGAAGAAATCACAATTATATTACAGTTTATAACGCTGTGTGTCAAGAAAGAAGCTATATCTCTATCTTCATCCACTTGCCGCGTTTGAAGCGGACCGAGGTCATGACGAGCCGAACGGTCTGATCAATCGCGAGGCCGATCCACGCGCCGATGAGCCCAAAATCGAGAACATAGATCATCAGATACGCGAGCGCGGGCCGCAGCAGCGCGATGTTGAGGAAGGAGACCAGCGCCGTGTATTTCGCGTCGCCGCTGCCGCGCAGACAGCCGGAATAGATGACCTGCGATATCTGGATGAGCACGATGACGGTCATCAGCTGCATGATGATCGTTCCGTCACTGATGACCTGCGGCGTGTTCGAAAAGACAGAGAAAATATATTTTCCGAAGAAAACATAGATAATGCTCAGCACAAGCGAGCAGATCAGGCCGCAGCGCTGGCAAAAGGAGCCGTAGATCTGTGCGAGATCCGGCCGCTTTTCACCGAGCGAAAAACCCACGAGCGCGACCGCCGCTACAGACAGCCCATCGCCGAACGCAAAGGAGATGGTCAGGATATTCATTGCGATCTGATGGGTCGTGTAGGCGGTCGTGCCGAGATGACCGACGAGCGCCGCATACACAAGAAAACCGACACGCAAAAACAGCTGCTCAAGAAAGCTGCTCGAGCCGATATTCAGCAGTGAGTCGACGGAGCGTTTGTCATAGATCCCGTCCGTCTTCAGCAGGAGATAGATGTAGCCGTCCGGGTGCAGCACCGACAAAAAGGACATGACGCACGCGACGACGGTGCCGATGACCGTCGCGATCGCGGCGCCCCGCACGCCGAGCGCCGGAAACCCGAAATGGCCGTTGATGAGCAGATAATTGAAACAGATGTTGACGAGGTTGCTCGTCAAATTCGTGCGCATCGCGATCTTCGTGTTGCCGCTGCCGCGCTGCGCCGCGTTGATGATCATGGACAGGATGTTGAAGCCAAGCCCTCCCATGACGATCCGGAAGTATTCGACGGCGTATTCCTTCGTGTCCGCCTGCGCGCCCATCAGCGTCAGGATATCGTCCGCGAAGAAGAAGGCCGCGCAGCACACGGCGACCGCCAGCACGACGGTGACGCACAGCGCAAGCTTCAGGATGCGCACGGCGCTCTGCCTGTCGCCTTCCCCCTTGCGGCGCGCGACGAGCGCGGACACGGCGGTGGAAAGCGCGAGGAATACGGCAAGCCCCAGCATCTTCGGCTGCCCGCACAGCCCGACGGCGGCGATCGCATAGTCGCCCAGGGAGCTGACCATGATCGTATCGACCAGCGAGACGAGCGCGATCAGAAAGGACTCGAGCATGGACGGCCACGCGACCTTCAGCGTCCGACGCAGCAGCGTCTCGTCCGACGGCAGCTCACCCGACGGCTCGCGGTCCTTCAATATGCGCTTTGAATTAAAAATAAACGATGTGAGGTTTTGCATTCCCTTGCCTTTTCTTAAAAATCGTCATCCCGAAACGATCGTTCCGGGATGACGTGTGTGGTGTCTATTCGCCGTTCTACTTGGCGATATCGGTCGCGCGGCTCTCCCGAATGACGTTGACCTTGAGCTGTCCGGGATAGTTGAGCTCACTCTCGATACGCGTGACGATGTCGTGCGCGACTATGGTCAGACGGTCGTCATCGATGATGTCGGGCTTGACCATGATGCGGATCTCGCGGCCGGCTTGAATCGCGAAGGAGCGCTCCACGCCCTCGTAGGAATTGGCGATCTCCTCCAGCTTTTCCAGACGCTTGATATAATTTTCGAGGTTTTCGCTGCGCGCGCCCGGGCGCGCGGCAGAGATGGCGTCCGCCGCCATGACGACATACACATACGACGAGGTCGCCTCGACATCGCCGTGGTGCGCCTCGATGGCGTTGCAGATCGTCGCGCTCTCTTTAAAGCGGCGCGCGGCGTCGACGCCGAGCTGCACATGGGTGCCCTCCATCTCGTGGTCGAGCGCCTTGCCGATGTCGTGCAGCAGGCCCGCGCGCTTCGCGGTCGCGACGTCGAGGCCGAGCTCTGCGGCGAGCATACCGGACAGCAGCGCGACCTCCACGCTGTGGTTGAGCACGTTCTGACCGTAGCTGGTCCGGAAGTGCAGGCGGCCGAGCAGCTTGACGAGCTCGGGATGGATCCCGTGTACGCCCGTCTCGAGCACCACGCGCTCGCCCTCTTTTTTGATCTTTTGGTCGACCTCGCGGCGGGCCTTCTCCACCGTTTCCTCGATGCGCGCGGGGTGGATGCGCCCGTCGAAGATGAGCTTTTCAAGCGCCAGGCGCGCGACCTCGCGGCGGATGGGATCGAAGCTTGAGATGGTGATGGCCTCCGGCGTGTCGTCGATGATGAGATCGACGCCGGTGACCGTCTCCAGCGTGCGGATGTTGCGTCCCTCGCGTCCGATGATGCGGCCCTTCATCTCGTCGTTGGGCAGCGCCACGACGGACACCGTCGCCTCGGAGGTGAAGTCGGTCGCGCAGCGGGAGATCGCGAGGCTCAGGATGTCGCGCGCCATCGCGTCCGACTCGTCCTTGAGCTGCTGATCGTAGGCGTTGATGCGCAGCGCTTTTTCATGGCTGAGCTCGTCGTCCAGCTGCTGCATGAGCATATCCTTCGCCTGATCGACGGTGAAATTGGAGATGCGCTCGAGCATATCGAGCTGGCTCTTTTTGAGCGTCTCCGCCTCGGAGAGCTTTTTGTCGAGCTCCCCCGCGCGGCGCTGCTGCTTTTGTTCCTCCGCCTCCATAGAGGCGGTCTTTTTGTCCAGATTCTCTTCCTTCTGGAACAGCCGGTGCTCCTGTCTTTGAAGCTCGCTGCGCCTCTCGCGCAGCTCGCGGTCCGATTCACCGCGCATCTTGAAAATCTCGTCCTTTGCCTCGAGCAGCGCTTCCTTGCGCTTTTGTTCAGCGGATTTTATAGCGTCGTTTACTATTCGTTTTGCTTCGTCCTCCGCGGAGCCGATTCTCGCTTCGGCGACTCTGCGGCGGTGGCTAACTCCTCCCTCCAAACATGCGGCGCCGATGACAGCCGCAATGACCGCTGAAACAAGGTAGAATAACCAGTCCATGTTTCAGACCCTTTCATTTTTTTGAATATCCTTATTAATTCGCGGCAGAAATAATGCGTTGCCGCGCATAAATATCCGTATAATATTGTAATGGTTTTGTCATGCCGATGTCAATACTTATTATGCGGACAGCTTGACAAAAACATACGCATATGCTATAAATCAATCAATATGCAAGCCGTTTTAGGGCGAACAGACGCCCGCTGTCTTTCTCCTTCAGAGAGCGCCCGGTGCTGTGAGGGCGCGGGAAAGCGCGGAATACGGACCATTGCCTCAGGCGCGCCGGTGAACCGGCGCCGCGTGCGACGCGTTATCGTCGCGAAAAGTGGCGCGTCACAGCGCAAATCGGGTGGAACCGCGGAGCCTCGCTTCGTCCCTGTCGGGGGACGGAGCGTTTATTTTTGCGTTAAGTATAATATATAGATTTTCATAAAGCAAGGAGAAAGATCATGGAAACGGTCAAGGTGTCGCTCAAGGGCGACGTGAGAGAATTCGAAAAGGGCGTCAGCGTCGCGGGTATAGCGAAATCCATCGGCATGGGGCTGTACAAGGCCGCGTGCGCGTGCAGAATTGACGGCGAGGTGCGGGACCTGCGCACGCCCGTCGAAAAGGACTGCGCGGTGGAGATCCTGACGTTCGACGACCCGGACGGCAAGCACGCCTTCTGGCACACAGGCTCCCACGTGCTCGCGGAGGCGGTGCGGCACCTGTATCCGGACACGAAATTCACCATCGGGCCCGCCATCGACAACGGCTTCTATTACGATCTCGACAGCGAGACGGTCTTCACGCCGGAGATCCTCGAAAAGCTTGAGGAGGAGATGCGCGCAATCGTCAAAAAGGATCAGCCCATCACCCGTTATACGCTGCCGCGCGCCGAGGCGCTTAAAAAGATGGCCGGCAACGAATATAAAGAGGAGCTCATACGCGAGCTTCCGGCGGATGCCGAGATCAGCTTTTACGAGCAGGGCGACTTCACCGATCTGTGCGCGGGCCCGCATCTGATGAGCACGGGGGCGCTGGGCGCCGTCAAGCTGCTCAACGTGACGGGCGCGTACTGGCGCGGCGACGCGAAAAATAAGATGCTGCAGCGCGTATACGGCATCGCCTTCCCGAAAAAGGCGATGCTCGAGGAATATCTCACCATGCTTGAGGAGGCCAAAAAACGCGACCACCGAAAGCTCGGCCGCGAGCTCGGCCTGTTCGCTTTCCGCGACGAGGCCCCCGGCTTCCCGTTCTATCTGCCCAAGGGGATGGTCCTCAAAAATACGCTGATCGACTACTGGCGCGAGGTCCACAAAAGATGGGACTACCTGGAGATCTCGACGCCGCAGATCATGCGCCGCACCCTCTGGGAGACATCCGGTCACTGGGACCACTACAAGGAAAATATGTACACCACCGTCATCGACGGCGAGGATTTCGCGATCAAGCCCATGAACTGCCCCGGCAGCATTCTTGTTTATGAGCTGGAGCCGCACTCCTACCGCGATTTGCCGCTGCGCTACGGCGAGCTCGGGCTCGTACACCGCCACGAGCTGAGCGGCGCGCTGCACGGCATGTTCCGCGTGCGTTGCTTTACGCAGGACGACGCGCACATCCTGCTCACGAAGGAGCAGATCAAGGGGGAGGTCGTGCGCATCGCGCAGCTGTTCGACGAGGTCTACTCGCTGTTCGGTCTGCATTACAGCATCGAGCTGTCCACCATGCCGGACGACCACATCGGCTCCGTTGAGGACTGGGACGTCGCGACGGCGGCGCTCGCCGACGCCATCACGAGCATCGGCAAGAGCTATGTGCTCAACCCGGGCGACGGCGCCTTCTACGGCCCGAAGCTCGACTTCCACATCAGCGACAGCCTCAACCGCACCTGGCAGTGCGGCACCATCCAGCTCGACTACCAGCTGCCCGGCCGCTTTGATCTCGAATATGTTGCAGAGGACAACGAAAAGCGCTGCCCGGTCATGATCCACCGCGTCGTGTTCGGCTCCATCGAGCGCTTCATCGGCATCCTCACCGAGCACTTTGCCGGCGCGTTCCCGACGTGGCTGTCGCCCGTTCAGGCGGTCGTCATCCCCATCTCCGAAAAGCACGTTGCGTACGCGGACAGTGTCGCGAAGACGCTGCAGGCGGCGGGCGTGCGCGTCGAGTGCGATACGCGCAGCGAGAAGATGGGCTACAAGATCCGCGAGGCGCAGCTGCAGAAGACGCCGTATATGCTTGTCGTCGGCGACAAGGAAGCCGAAAGCGGCACCGTGTCCGTGCGCTCGCGCAGGGACGGCGACACGGGAGCCGTCCGCATCGAGGATTTCGCGCGCGCCATTCGCGAGGAGATCGACACGAAGGCGCTGTAAACCCGGCCTCAACAAGAAGACGTCCCCCGGCGGCCGCCGGGGGACGTTCATTGAAAGCAGCCCCGCCTCTGAACTGAACCCCACGGAGAGGACAGAGCAAAAAGAGCCCTGCCGCAAGGAATAGGAATTAGAGAAACTGACGACGCAGCTCAAGCGGCGTCAGTTTTGTTTTGAGCTGTATACGCTCATTATTGTAGAAGAATATGAAGT
>JAYFQJ010000112.1:0-2586 GCA_034927165.1 Oscillospiraceae bacterium | reverse complement strand
CCTCATCATACCTCATGGAGCACCCTCTTTTACAGAAGCTCTGCGTATGGGGGCTGAGACATACCACGCGCTGAGCCGTATCCTTACAAAGTACAACAACTCGCCCGGTACCGGAGATGAAGGCGGTTTTGCCTCTGATTTCAGGGATCAGGAAGAAGTACTTGATTTTATGCTTATGGCTATCCGCAGTGCCGGCTATCAGCCAGGCAAAGACATATCCATAGGTCTGGACATAGCTGCGAACCAGTTCTACTCCAAAGGAGCGTACCAGTTCCATGGCAGTGACTACAAATATACCGCGAGCGAGCTGATAGACATATATGAACTTATGTGTGAAAAATACCCAATAATTTCAATAGAAGACGGGCTTGCAGAGGATGACTGGCAGGGTTGGATAGATATGACAAAGAGACTCTCGGATAAGATCCAGCTAATTGGTGACGATATTTTCGTAACTCATACAGACAGGCTTCAGCTTGGAATGGACAGGGGAGCAGCTAATGCGGTCCTTGTTAAGCCAAACCAGATAGGCACTTTGACGGAAACTCTCAAGCTTGTTGAAATGGCAAGGCGCGGAGGTTACAGAACGATCGTTTCACACCGCTCGGGAGAGACTGCTGACTGCTTTATCGCAGACCTGGCTGTAGCTATAGGAGCCGGACAGATAAAATCAGGGGCTCCTAGAGGGATCGAACGCTTAAGAAAATACAACCGCCTTATACTAATTGAAGAATCCCTTCAGGGACGCTCGCACTTTGCCGGTCCGGACATGAACATACGCCGGAAGTAAATTTGTTTTACATGAAAAAAAGAGATCAATAAAGACAGTGAACGCTAATATTTTGAAGACTAAATAAAATTTTTATTCAGCATATACCAGGAGGTGCGTTGTATGAAGGTGGCAGAACCTACCGTCGAGAGGCTGATCCAGTATTACCGACTGCTGATCCAGATGAAGGAAGAGGAACGCAAGGTCGTATCATCGCTTCAAATAGGAGAGATCCTTGGGATAAAGGCAAGCCAGGTACGCAAGGACCTTTCATATTTCGGAGAGATCGGTAAAAGAGGTGTAGGTTACCACGTTAACCGCCTCTGCCTGCACATTGAGAATATACTTGCCTCTCCCAAGGTATGGAAAGTAGCTCTCGCCGGAGTTGGTAACCTTGGTACTGCCCTCATGGGACATGCCGCATTCCAAAGCTACAAGTTTGACGTAGATGCCCTCTTTGACGTTGACCCTGAAAAAGTTGGACAGGAGATCATGGGAGTCAAATGCTGGCATGTCGATGAAATTGCACAAGTTATGGAGGAACGTGACATTGAAGTCCTCATTCTGGCTGTTCCTGCTTCAGCTGCCCAGAACTGTGTTGACAAGGCCGTCCATTCTCCTTCGCTGAAAGGCATTCTTGCTTTTACCCCGGCCACAGTTGTCGTTCCTGAAAAGATACTTTTTTACAGGGTGGACATATTCGTAGAGCTTGAGAAACTCCTGTTTTTCCTTAAAGAGAGAGAAGGAAAGCACTAGTATTAATTTTATTACACAAAGAGCCTAAGTCATGTTAAAATAACCAGCGTTACTTTTGACCAAAAAATAAATTTGGTTTTTATAAAAAAATACATTATATACATTAAGGAGGAATTGATTTGGGTGGACAGCAGGGCGGACTTGTAGGCATGATGCTTCCTCTCGCTATGTTTGCGGCGATCTTCTATTTTATGATCATTCGCCCGCAGAAGAAAAAGCAGAAGGCACATGAGGAAATGCTTGCGAGTATCAGCAGAGGTTCTACAATAATAACAGCAGGCGGTTTCTTTGGTATAGTCAGAGAGGTCCTTGATGACAGCTACATAATCGAGCTTGACGAGGGCATCAAGGCAAGGATACTTAAAAGCTCTGTCTCTATGAAAAAAGCCGACGGCGGAATGGATACAAAGCCAAAGAAAAAGAAGCTCAAGAGGTCTGAAACACAGACGGAGACAACTGAAGAGCCTGTGAAGGAAGCTGATGTCGTTGAAGCTGAAGTTGAAGAAGCAGACGATACAGTAAAGGAAGAGGCCTAGATCTTAGTCTCAATTGATGTAAGTCGTGTATTTATACGGAGAGGACAACTACGGTGTCCACTCCGTTTTCTTTGCAAGGAGGCGCTTTCTCTATGGTAAAAAGAGACAAATTGCGGTTGGTCTTTATTCTGGCCGTCATCCTTATAGCCGCATTCATAACTTTCCCGATACAGGGCAAGGTTCGTTTGGGGCTGGATCTTATGGGTGGTGTACACATCGTCCTGCAGGCTAAAGGGACCCCTGAAAATCCTGTCACATCAGACAGTATCGAAAGACTCCTTGCTGTACTGAGGAGCCGTATAGACCAGTACGGTATCGCAGAACCGGTCATCCAGAAACAGGGAGAGGACCGAATTGCAGTTGACCTCCCGGGCATCGAAGACCCTGAAGCCGCACTCGATCTGATCGGACGAACTGCAGTACTTCAGTTCCGACAGGTACTTGGGGAATCACCGAGGGTACCGGCTGAACCAACACGCTCGAACTATGACAGCGATGATCAGTTTAAGGCGGCCAAGGATCGTT
>JAYFQJ010000093.1:0-42180 GCA_034927165.1 Oscillospiraceae bacterium | reverse complement strand
GGCTCGACGGGCGACGGCTACGCTATCGCGGAAGCGCTCGGGCACGCCGTCTCTCCGCCCCGGCCGTCGCTCGTGCCGCTCGTGTGCGCGGGGGACGACTGCGCCGCGCTGCAGGGGCTGTCGTTGCGCAATGTGCGGCTCACGGCGCGCGCGGACGGGAAAAGGATATTCAGCGAGCAGGGGGAGATGCTCTTTACCCATTTCGGGATATCAGGGCCGCTGGCGCTGACGCTCAGCGCCGCGCTTGTCAGCGCGGACGCGGCGGCCGCGCAGCTGTCGGTCGACCTCAAGCCGGCGCTCGACGAGAAGACGCTGGACAAGCGCCTGCAGCGGGATTTCGCGCAGCAGAGCAACCGGGAGTTCAAGAACAGTCTGGACGCGCTGCTGCCCAAAAAGCTCATCCCCGTGATCGTCGCGCGCAGCGGCATCGGGCCGCAGAAAAAGATCAACGCCGTGACGGCGCAGGAGCGGCGGTCGCTCGCGCGGCTGCTCAAGGATTTCACCCTCGACGCCATGGGCTTTCGCTCCTTCGACGAGGCGGTCGTCACCGCGGGCGGCGTCTCGCTGCGGGAGGTGTCGCCGAAAACGATGGAGTCCAAACGGATACATAACCTGCACTTCGCGGGCGAGCTGCTCGACGCAGACGCGCTCACCGGGGGCTTCAACCTCGGCATCGCGTTTGCGACGGGGCGCGCCGCGGGTGTGCACATTCTTGAATGCGGGGAGGAAACGGTATGACTGCGATCGCCATCGACGGACCGGCGGGGGCCGGGAAAAGCACTATTGCGCGCAAGGTCGCGGCGGCGCTCGGGTACATCTATGTGGACACGGGCGCGCTGTATCGCACCATCGGCTACTTTGCGATCTCGAGGGGCGTCGATTTGCATGACGCGGCGGCGCTGCAGGGTCTGCTGCTCGGCGCGCGCATCGAGCTGCGCTTCATCGATACCGAGCAGCGCGTTTTTCTCAACGACGCGGACGTGACGCCGAAAATACGCACGGAGTCCGTCTCTATGGCGTCCTCCGCGGTCGCGGCGCTGCCGTCGGTGCGGGAATACCTGCTCGATTTGCAGCGCGGCATCGCCGCGCAGAACAACGTGGTCATGGACGGTCGTGACATCGGCACGGCGATCCTGCCCGACGCGAAGGTCAAAATATTTCTGACCGCGTCGCCCGAGGAGCGCGCGCGCAGACGGTATGAGGAGCTGCTGGACAAGGGCGTGAGCGCCGACTACGGCGCCGTGCTCGCCGATTTAAAGCAGAGAGATTATGACGACAGCCACCGCGAGGCGTCTCCCCTGCGCAGGGCCGCGGACGCCGTCGCGGTCGACACGACCGGAAAAACGCTGGAGGAGGCCGTCGACATGGTGATCAAAATCGTAAAGGAACAGCTTTCAAAATGATTTTTTTCAGGATCATGCGCGCTATTCTCAATCCCGTCGCGCATCTCATCTTCCGCTTGAGCTGCGAGGGGCGCGACAACATCCCGGCGACCGGCGCCGTCGTCATCGCGAGCAATCACATCAATCTCATCGATCCCGGGCTGCACGCCTTCTGCATTCGGCGGACCTTCCGCACGATGGCGAAGGCGGAGCTGTTCCGCACGAAGGTGCTCGCGTTCATTTTGCGTCCGCTCGGAGCCTTCCCCGTCACGAGGGGCAAGGCGGACAAGCGCTCCTTCACGACCGCCGCGGACGTGCTGCGCGCGGGCGACGCGCTGCTCATATTTCCCGAGGGCACGCGCTCGAAGGACGGGAGCCTCGGCCTGTTTAAGGCCGGGGCGGTCGCGCTGTGCGCCATGACGGGCGCGCCCGTCGTGCCCGCGGCGATGGTCGAGCGCAAGCATCTGCGCTTGTTCGATCCCGTCAAAATAATTTACGGACAACCCATGTCGTGCGAGCAGCTCGGGCTCGCGGGCGAGACGAACAGCCGGCTGCTGCGGCACGCCGCCGAAATGGTGCGCGCGGAGGTCGAACGGCTTGCGGCGCAGGGGAGCGGACAATGACGACGATCACACTGGCAAAAACCGCGGGCTTCTGCTTCGGCGTCGACCGCGCGGTGAAGCTGTGCGAGCGGCTGCTCGCCGAGGGGAAGCACATCGTGACGCTCGGCCCCATCATACACAACGAGACGGTGGTGGACGCGCTCGCCCGAAAAGGTTGCGCCGCCGTCGATCGCGTGGAGGACACGCCCGCGGGCGCGACGCTCGTCATCCGCAGCCACGGCGTGCCGCAAAGCGTGTATGACGAATGCGCGCGGCGGGGTATACCCATCGCCGACGCGACCTGTCCGTATGTGGCCAAGATCCATCGCATCGTCGCGGAATGGTCGGGCAAAGGGCATATGGTTTTCATCGCCGGAGACGCGCCGCACCCGGAGGTACAGGGCATCGTCGGGCACAGTGCCGGGGAAACCCTGGTATTCTCCGATTTTTCGGCCCTGCAGATCCTTCTCGAAGGCGCGGATTTGTCGAAAAACGCAATATTGGTCGCGCAGACCACCTTTAATTTGACACAATACGAAAAGTGTGTGGAACTATTAAAAAAAAGATATACAAATTTGCGGATATTTGATACAATATGTAATGCGACACGGGCGAGGCAATGCGAGGCCGAGCAGTTGGCCTTGCAAAGCGACGTCTGTTTCGTCATAGGGGGACGCCACAGCTCCAACACAAAAAAGCTTTGCGACGTTTGCGGAAGGCACGCCAGGACCTACTGGATAGAGGGCAGGGACGAGCTGGAAGAACAGATGTTGGTCGATGCAAAAAGTATCGGAGTTACGGCTGGCGCATCGACGCCGTCCGCCTTAATCGAGGAGGTACTCACACAAATGAGCGACATGATCAAAGACGAAGACTTCAATTTCGAGCAGGCGCTCGAGGAATCGCTTAAGCTCGTTCACCGCGGTCAGCGCGTGGAAGGCGTGGTAACCGCCATCCATCCGAACGAGATCGTCGTCGATATCGGCACGAAGCAGACCGGCTTCATCCCGCTCGACGAACTCAGCGACGACACATCCGCAAAGCCGGAGGACATCGTGAAGGTCGGCGACAAGCTGAATCTGCTTGTCACGAAGGTTCAGGATCTCGAGGGCTTTGTCACGCTGTCGAAAAAGCGCGTCGATTCCGAAAAGGGCCTCGAGGAGATTGCAAAAGGCGTTGAGGAGGGTACCGTCTTCGACGCATATATAACCGAAGCGGTCAACAAGGGCCTCGTCGCCATGGTGAAGGGCGTGCGGATCTTTATTCCTGCGTCACAGGCGACGCTGCGCCGCGGCGAGCCGTATGAGCAGCTCGTGCGCACCCACCAGAACATCAAGATTCTCGAAGTCACGCCGGAGCGCAGACGCGCCATCGGCTCCATCCGCGCGGTGCTCGACGTTGAAAATGAAAAGAAGCGCGCGGAATTCTGGGCGAATGCCGAAGTCGGCAAAAAGTACACAGGCGCGGTCAAGTCCCTGACGTCCTACGGCGCGTTCGTCGATCTCGGCGGCGTGGACGGGATGATCCACATCAGCGAGCTCTCCTGGAGCCGCGTCAAATCCCCGGCCGACGTGCTTAAGGTCGGCGACGTCGTCGAGGTCTACATCAAGGACATCGACGCCGAAAACAAGAAGATATCCCTCGGCTACCGCAAGGAAGAGGATAACCCGTGGCACAAGATCACGGAGTATCCGATGGGCAGCGTCTTTGAGGCGCCTGTCGTGTCGCTGACAAAGTTCGGCGCGTTCGTGCGCATCCTGCCGGGCATCGACGGTCTCGTGCACATCTCGGAGATGGGCGACGGCGTCAAAAATCCGGCGGACGTCGTCAAGATGGGCGATATCGTTCACGTGCGTCTGATCGGCGTCGACGCCGAGCGCAAACGTGTTTCGCTGACGATGCGCACCGATGGCGAGGCGCCCGATACCGTTGTGACCAAGGCGCAGGAGCTCGCCGCGCACACCGCGAAGGCCGCGGGCGAGGCCGCCGAGGACGTGAAGCACGCCGCCGCCGAAGCTGCCGACGCGCTGCGCGCGAAAGCGGACGAGGCGAGCGAGAAGGCCGCCGCGATCGCCGCCATCGACGCGCAGGACGCGCTGCAGACCGCGAAGGAGACGGCGGAGGACGCCGGCGACGCGCTGAAGGCAGCCGGCAAGGCCGCCGCAAAGAAAGCAAAGGAGCTGTCCGACAAGGCGGCGCCCGCGCTCGAGGAGCTCGGCGACCAGATCGCCGACAAGGCGAAGGAGCTGTCCGACAAGGCGAAGGACGCGTTCGACGACGTCAAGGACAAGCTGGACGGCGACAAGGAATAGCACAATTAAGACCCCGCCGCGGGCGGGCTCGAAGGCAGGCCGTGCGGCCTGCCTTCGCCGTATATAAGGCGCAAAGGGGCCGGACATCATCGGACGGAGGAAGATATTTTGAAACAGCGATTTCTGGGTAAAAATGTGCTCATCACCGGCGCGTCCAGCGGCATCGGACGCGCAACGGCGCTCGAATTTGCGCGGGAGGGGGCGTCCCTCGCGCTCGTCGCCCGCAACGAGGAGCGGCTGAACGCAGTCGCGGCGGAATGCCGGGCGCTCGGCGCGCGCGCGGAGATCTATCTCGCCGACACCTCCGAGCAAAAACAGATCAAGGCCGCCGTCGACGCCGCAGTCTCCGCGCTCGGCGGGCTGGACGTGCTGCACTGCAACGCGGGCATCTACCTGCGCTGCGCGGCGAAGGACCTGCGCGCGGAGCAGCTCCGCCGCATCATGGAGACCAACTATTTCGGAACGCTCAACACGGTCTATGCGGCGCTGCCCTACTTTCTGGAGCGGTGCGGCGGCAGCATCGTGACCACGATTTCCATGGACGGTAAAAAGGGCGTGCCGCCCGACGCGGCTTACGTCTCCTCAAAATTCGCGCTCAACGGCTTCATGCAGGTGCTGCGTCAGGAGCTGCGGCCGCTGGGCATTCATGTGGGCACCGTATTCCCCAGCCGCACCGACACGCCGCAGATCGCCCATGTGGACTGTCCGCGCATCACCCCCAAGGCGGACCCCTCGCTTGTCGCGAAGGGCGTCGTGCGCTGCGTTCACAAGCGCAAACGCGAGGTGCTGGTGCCCGGGTTCTCCTGCAAGCTGCTGGTGCTGGCCGACGCGGTCAGCCCTGCGCTGGGCGACTGGATGGTCCGCGCTTTCCGGCTGGACGGCGTGCAGAACGGCGCGCCGGCGGTAAAGGAGGCGGGCCTGTGAAACGCTTTTCCAACGTCCATCAGCTGGGCTTTGTCGTGGAGGACCTGCAGGAAGCAATGAAGGAATACGGCGCGCGCTACCGCGTAAAGCGCTGGTACGGCGTTGTGAACGAGCCGCAGGGCGCCCTGTTTTACAAGGGGAAGCCCTTTGCCGACAGCGGCTACGCCATGGCCATCGGCTATTGCGGGCGCACCGAGATCGAGCTCATCACCACGGCGGCGCAGGAGAACATCTACACGGAATTTCTCCGCGCGCACGGCCCGGGACTGCATCACGTCAGCTTTTTCGTGAGGGATATCGACGCGTGGGTCCCGCAGTACGAGGCGCTCGGCTACGAGGTCGTGCAAAACGGCGTCACCAACGGGAAGACCATGAAGGCGCGGTTCGCCTATATGCGGCGGACCGACCAGCCGAACGGCGATATCATCGAATTCTGCGATGTGCACGCGGGCAGGCTTCCGCTCACGCGCACGCGCTGGAACATCGCTCTCGGCGCCCTGACGGGCGACCTTGTGCGGCTGTAATAGTGCATTTAGAAAGCGGAATGGCTGCGATCGTATAAACACGGTCGCAGCCATTCATTTTCGTCCCGCCTTTTTCATACACTGCAATAAAGACAAAAAGCGGGAGCGGCTATGACAAAGGGACTTACGGAAAAGCAGGCGCGCGACAGACGGCGCGCCTGCGGGGAAAACGTGCTGGCGCAGAAAAAAAAGACGGGCCCTGCGGGGCTCTTTTTGTCGCAGTTCAAGGATATTCTGATCATCCTGCTCGCGCTGTCCACGCTGTTCTCAGTGCTCGTCGGGCAGATGACCGAGGCGGTGACCATCATCGCAATCATGCTGCTCAACGCGTTTATGGGATTTATTCAGGAGTACCGCACAGAAAAGACGATCGAGTCGCTCAAGAGCATGACCGCGCCCGTCGCGCGCGTGTGGCGGGACGGCCAGCTGCGCCGGCGGCCGGCGGCCGAGCTCGTGCCGGGCGACGAGATCGAGCTCAAGGCGGGCGACCGCCTCCCCGCCGACGCGCTGCTCAAAAGCGGCGCCGGCTTTAAGACGGATGAATCGATCCTGAGCGGAGAATCCGCCGCCGTCGGGAAAAAAGCGGGCGGCGACGCGCGGCTGTACATGGGAACGAGCGTTCTTTCAGGGCACGGCGGCGCACAGGTCACCGCCGTCGGCATGGACACGGAGATGGGGCGCATCGCATCAATGCTCGACGAGGCGAAGGAGGAGCCGACCCCGCTGCAGAAACGGCTCAAGGCGCTGGGCGTTTTTATCGCGGTCAGCTGCGTGCTGTGCGCGGCGGCGGTCACGCTGCTCGGCGTGCTGCGCGGAGAAGATCTGCTCGACATGGTGCTCACCGGCGTCTCGCTCGCCGTCGCGGCCATCCCCGAGGGGCTGCCCGCCATCGTGACCATCGTGCTCGCGTTGTCGGTCAACCGCATTCTGTCGCGCGGCGCGATCATCCGCAAGCTGCACGCCGTGGAGACGCTCGGCTGCGCGTCAGTCATCTGCGCCGACAAGACGGGCACCATCACGGAGAACAAGATGACCGTCACCGATTTCTGGCTGGGCGGAACAGGCTATGCGCTGGAGGGCGGCGCGGACGCGCCGACGGGCCGTCTGAGCGAAAACGGCGTGCCGCGCTCGATAGAGGAGCTGCCGCTGCTGCGCAGAGCGCTCGCGGCCGTGACGCTGTGCTCGAACGCGAGCATAGCGCCGGACACGGCGGGTCGGCTCGCCGGAGACGGCAGCCCGACGGAGGTCGCGCTGCTGCGCGCGGCCTATAAGTGCGGAGTCAAAAAGGAAGAACTGCTGCGCACGGCGCATATCACGGCGGAGAACCCCTTTGATTCCGCGCGCAAGATGATGTCGGTCGCCGCGGCGACATCGGACGGCACGGTTTTCTACGTAAAGGGAGCGCCGGACGTCGTGCTCGAAAAGTGCGACCGCGTCGCGCTGCCGGGCGGCGTGCAGCCGATGACGTCGGCGCGGCGGCAAGCGGTCGCGGCGGCGGTGCGCGGGTACGCCGCGCAGGCGCGCCGGGTCATCGCCGTCGCGATGCGGGAGGACGGCTGTGCGGAGGAGAAGCTCGTTTTTCTCGCGCTGTGCGCGATGATGGATCCGCCGCGGCGCGAGGTAAAGGACGCGGTGCGGCGTTGCCGGGAGGCGGGCGTGCGCCCCGTCATGATCACGGGGGACCACGCGCTGACGGCGCGCGCCGTGGCGCGGGCCGTCGGCATCGCGCGGGACGGAGAGCGCGTCGTCGAGGGCGCGGAGATCGAAAAAATGGACGACGCGGCGCTCGCGGCGGCCGTCCGCACGACGAATGTTTTTGCCCGCGTGTCGCCGCGCCACAAGCTGCGCATCGTGCGCGCGCTGCGCAGCAACGGGTGTATCACCGCCATGACCGGCGATGGCGTCAACGACGCGCCCGCCGTCAAGGAGGCGGACATCGGCGTCGCGATGGGCATTTCCGGCAGCGACGTCACAAAGGAAGCCTCCTCTGTCGTCATCCTCGACGACAACTTCGCGACCATCGTCGCGGCGGTCGAGGAGGGCCGCATCATCTACCAGAACATACGGCGGTTCATCCGTTTTCTGCTCACGAGCAATCTCGGCGAGGTGCTCACCGTGCTGCTCGCCATGCTCCTCGATATGCCCGTCATCTTTATTCCCATCCAGATTTTGCTTATCAATCTTGTTACCGACGGGCTGCCCGCCGTGGCGCTCGGCATGGAGCCCGCCGAAGCGGACATCATGAAAAAGCCGCCGCGCGACCCGGGTGAGAGCCTGTTCGCGGGGGGGCTGCTGCCGGAGATCCTGTTTCGCGGCGCGGTGCTGGGACTTTGCAATCTGCTGTCCTTTGCGCTCGTTTTCCGCACGACGGGGGACATCGTCGTCAGCCGCTCTGCGGCGTATATGACGCTCGTGTGCGCACAGATGGTGTATGTGCTCGAGTGCAAGCTGGACGCGTCCGACTTTGCGTGGCGGTCGATGTTCCGCAATAAGACGCTGCTGTTCGCGTGTCTGCTGTCGGTCGGCGTGACCATCGCCGTCGTCTACTTTCCGCCGCTGCAAGCGGTCTTTCAGACGGCGGCCGTCACCGGAAAATCCTTCCTCATCAGCGTCGGCTGTATTGCTCTGAGCCCTCTTGTCGGCGGTATTTCCGCGCTGATCGATCGTCTGACGCCGCGCCGCGCATAAATATTCCTCTTATAAGTTTCCCTCCGGCGGTCAACACTAACGGTTGAACCGGAGGGATTTTTTATGCGTGTGATCCGAAAAGCGCTGTTTCTTGTTCTGGCGCTCGCCGCTCTGTACGGCGGCGAGCGGCTTGCCGCGTCGCGTCTGCTGCCCGACGCGTTATCCGTCGTGAGCGGAGAAAACTTTTCTTATAAGCAGGGCCTCCTTACACTGCGCGGCGCGTCCGGCGCGGCGGCGGCGGTATCTGTGCGCACGTCGGGAACGCAGAACGAGACGCTGTATCTGCTCGATGTGCTGCCGCTGAAGACGGTGCGCGTGACAACGGTACAGCGCACTTATGCCATTCCCGGCGGTATGCCCTTCGGCGTCAAGATGTTCACCGAGGGCGTGGTCGTCGTCGGCTTCGGCGACGTGTCCACTGCGGCGGGCGCGCGCTGCCCCGCGCGGGAGGCGGGGCTTGAGCTCGGCGACGTCCTGCTGACGATCGACGGCAAAAAGGTCGCCGGCAACGCGGATCTCGCGTCCATCGTCGCCGCGAGCGACGGGCGCGCGCTGAGTCTCGTCTACACGCGCGGCGAGGAGAAAAGGACGGCGGTGCTCACCCCCGCAAACGCAGCCGACCGCACCGGCTTCAAAGCGGGTATGTGGGTGCGCGACTCCTCCGCGGGTATCGGAACGCTCACCTATATACGAGAGGACACGGGCATCGCGGCGGGTCTCGGCCACGGCGTGACCGATGCAGACACGGGCATCGTGCTGCCCGTGGGCAGCGGAGAGCTCGTGGATGTATGTATCACCGGCGCCGTGCGCGGCCTGCCGGGCGAGCCGGGAGAGCTCCGGGGCATATTCCAGAGCGAATCGGTGTTCGCGGCGCTGCTTTACAACTGCGAGGCGGGGATTTTCGCGCGCGTGCAGACAAAGTTTTACGAAAACGCCGCGCTGCCCTGCGCGCTGCGGCAGGAGATCAAAACCGGCGCCGCAAAGATCCTGTGTACCGTGGACAGCGGCGGGCCGGCCTATTACGGTGTGGAGATCGAGTCGGTCGCCCTCGGCAGCCGTTCTCAGACAAAGAATATGGTGCTGCGCGTGACGGACGCGGCGCTGCTCGAAAAGACCGGCGGCATCGTGCAGGGTATGTCCGGCAGCCCCATCGTGCAAAACGGTATGCTCGTGGGCGCGGTCACCCACGTCTTTGTCAACGATCCCACGCGCGGCTACGGTATTTTTATCGAAAATATGCTCGGCTGCGAACAAGGCATCGAACGCGGGGAAAATAATTTGGATGTTGCTTAATTTATTTGGGAAAACCCGTTGCAAACGATGGTAATTTATGGCAACCTAAGCTTGTTTGGAAGAAGGCTAAATTTATTTAGCTGAGGAGAAGAAAAGTGAAGAACAAGGTAACCGTTCTTGTGGCCGATGAAGGGGCTGACTTCGGCGCGCAGTGCGCAAGGGAGCTGACGGAGCGCGGCTTCAGGGTGATCAGTTGCGAAAAGGACGGGCGCGCGGTGGAAAACGCCGTGCGCAGCGAACAACCCGACGCGGTGGTGGTGGATATGTTTCTGCCGTCCAAGGACGCCATCGTGCTGCTCAACGAGCTGCGGCAGGAAAATGTCAAGCTACCGGCATTCTTTGTATTGTCGGGGTTTGACAACGCGGTGATGGAGCGCGAGGTCATCAAGGCGGGCGCGGCGTTTTACATTCTGAAGCCGTTCGACCTGTCGGTGCTCGCCGAGCGCATCGCGATGTTCACAAAGGCGGACGACGCGCGAAAATCGGAGCGAACGGAGGCGGATCTCGAGGTCATGATCACCGAGATCATCCACCAGATCGGCGTGCCCGCGCACATCAAGGGATATCACTATCTGCGCGACGCGATCATTCTGTGCGTGGAGGACGCCGAGATGATCAACGCCGTCACGAAGCGGCTGTACCCGGCCATTGCGAAAAAGTACAAGACGACCTCCTCCCGCGTGGAGCGCGCCATCCGGCACGCTATCGAGGTCGCGTGGGACCGCGGCGATGTGGACACCCTCAATTCCTATTTCGGGTATACCATCCACAGTCTGCGCGGCAAGCCGACGAACAGCGAATTTGTGGCGATGATCAGCGACCGCGTTCGCCTGACCCTCAAAAAGATGGCAAGCGCCAGCTGAAAAGGGACATACGCCCCGCCGAAAGGCGGGGCGCTTTTTTGCCCCGCGGCGGGCGCATATTCCGTTTGTAATCTGTGTCAATAGATGTTACAATATTATATTAAAATATACAACTGCAAGCAGAGACGGGACGGCATGGACAAACTCAAACGAATCACGGCGATCACGGGGCATTACGGCTGCGGCAAGACAAATTTTGCCGTCAATCTCGCGCTGCGCTTTGCGCGCGGGGGAGAAGCGGTCACCGTCGCGGACCTCGACATCGTCAATCCTTATTTTCGGACGGCGGATTTCGGCGCGCTGCTTTCGGACGCGGGCGTGCGGCTCATCGCGCCGAATTTTGCGAACACGCTCCTGGATATCCCGTCGCTTCCGCGCGAGGTGGACGGCGCGATCGAGGGGGACGGCCGGCTGCTGCTGGACGTCGGCGGGGACGACGCGGGCGCGGTCGTGCTCGGCCGCTATGCGAAGCAAATAGAGGCGAACGGCGGCGCTGATCTGGTCTATCTCTTCAGCATGTATCGGCCGTTCACAACGACGCCGGCGGACGTGCTGCGGCATATCCGCGCGATCGAAACGGCCGCGGGGCTGCGGGTGACGCGCCTCGTCAACAGCTCCAATCTCGGCGCGGACACCACAAAACAGGATATTGACGCCTCGAGCGCTTATGCGCGGGAGATCGCGGCGCTGGCGGGCTTGCCCGTCGCGGCGACGCTGGCGCTCGAGGGCGTGGATATACAGCAAACAAACGCGTTTTCCGTGCGAAGATATGTTAAGCTTCCGTGGGAACTCGAACAGAAAGAGGGAATGTAGGACATGGCAAAAGGCAAGGTGACCATCAACGAAGCGCGCTGCAAGGGCTGCGGGCTTTGCGCGGAGTTTTGCCCCAAGGGCGTGCTCGCGCTCGACGGCGCGAAGCACAACGAGAAGGGCTATCATCCGGCATACGCAAAGAACCCGCAGGATTGCATCGGGTGCGCAATGTGCGCGACGATGTGTCCCGACTGCGCGATCACGGTGGAAAGGGAGGCGAGATAGATGGCGGAGAAGTTTTTGATGAAGGGCAACGAGGCGCTTGCCGAGGCGGCGATCCGCGCCGATTGCGTCCGCTTTTTCGGCTATCCCATCACCCCGCAGACGGAGCTCGCCGCGTATATGGCGAAGAAGCTGCCGAAGACGGACGGCGGCGTGTATATGCAAGCGGAGAGCGAGGTCGCGGCGATCAACATGGTGCTCGGCGCGGCGTCTGCCGGCGTGCGCGCGATGACGAGCTCCAGCTCGCCCGGCGTGAGCCTCAAATCCGAGGGCGTCTCCTACATAGCGGGGTGCGACCTGCCGTGTCTTATCATCAACGTGCAGCGCGCGGGCCCGGGGCTCGGCGGCATTCAGCCCGCACAGGGCGATTACTGGCAGGCGACCAAGGCGCTCGGTCACGGCGATTTTCAGCTGATCGTTTTTGCGCCGTCCTCCATCCAGGAGATGGTCGACACGGTGTTCGACGCTTTTGAGCTCGCGGAGAAATACCGTATGCCGGCGATGATCCTGTCCGACGGTCTGCTCGGCCAGATGATGGAGCCTGTCGAATTTCCCGACCGGAAGCCCGTTCTCGCGGAGAAGCCGTGGGCGACGACCGGCCATCAGGGGAAGCGCACACATAACATAGTCAACAGCTTGTATCTCGACCCGGCGAAGCTCGAGGCGTCGATCGTCGCGCGCTATGCGCGCTACAAGACCGTCGCCGCGAACGAGCAGCGCCACGCCGATTACCGCATGGACGACGCGGAGCTCGCGGTCGTCGCGTACGGCTCGATGGCGCGCGTGTGCGGCACGGCGGTGGATATGGCGCGGGAGGACGGTATCAAGGTCGGCCTGATCCGCCCGATCACACTGTGGCCGTTCCCGAAGGACGCCCTGCGCGCGCACGCCGAAAAGCTGCGCGGTATATTGACAGTCGAGATGAGTATGGGCCAGATGGTCGACGACGTGAAGCTCGCCGTCGAGGGGAAATGCCCCGTCTCGTTTTACGGACGCGTCGGCGGCGTGATCCCCACGCCGCGCGAGATTTATGACCAGATCAAACAAGCAGCGGGAGGGAAGCAGTAATGGAAACGGTATTCAAAAGGCCCCACGCGCTCGTGGATGTTCCGACGCACTACTGCCCCGGCTGCACCCACGGGATCGTTCACCGGCTCGTCGCGGAAACGCTCGACGAGCTCGGCATCGAGGGGCGCGCCGTCGGCATTGCACCCGTCGGCTGCGCAGTCATGGCGTACGATTATTTCGGCTGCGACATGATCGAGGCCGCCCACGGCAGAGCGCCGGCCGTCGCGACGGGCGTGCGCCGCTCGCTCAAGGACGCGGTCGTGTTCACCTATCAGGGCGACGGCGACCTCGCCGCCATCGGCACGGCGGAAACAGTCCACGCGGCGACGCGCGGAGAAAACATCACGATCATCTTTATCAACAACGCGATCTACGGCCTGACCGGTGGCCAGATGGCGCCGACCACGCTGCCCGGGCAGGTCACCCAGACGACCCCCTACGGGCGCGACCCGAAGCTCGCAGGCTACCCCGTGCGGGTGTGCGAGATGCTCTCGACGCTCACGGGCACGGCGTACGCCGAGCGCGTCGCGGTCAACAAGCCCGCGAATGTCAACGCCGCAAAGCGCGCGATCAAAAAGGCGTTCCAGTGCCAGCTGGACGGGCGCGGATTCTCCATCGTGGAGGTGCTGTCCGCGTGCCCGACCAACTGGGGCATGGCGCCGCGCGACGCGCTGCAGTGGATCGACGACAACATGATCCCCTATTATCCTCTGGGCGTCTACAAGGATATCGCGAAGGAGGAGAAGTAAGATGGTGAAAAATATCATTCTCGCGGGCTTCGGCGGGCAGGGCGTGCTGTTTGCGGGCAAGGTGTGCGCGTACGGCGGGCTGTGCGACGGCAAGGAGGTCTCCTGGCTGCCGTCCTACGGGCCGGAGATGCGCGGCGGCACCGCCAACTGCTCGGTCGTGCTGTCCGAGCGGCCCATCGGCTCGCCGCTCGTCACCGAGCCGGATCTGCTCATCGCGATGAATCAGCCGTCCTTCGATAAGTTTATCGATCGCGTCGCGCCCGGCGGCGTCGTCATTATGGACAGCTCGCTCATCGAAGCGAAACCCGACAGAGCCGATATCAAGGTTTTTGCCGTGCCGGCGACCGACCTCGCAGAGAAAAACAATCTGTCCGGCCTGTCCAATATGATCCTGTTCGGCAAGGCGGCGAAGGAATTCGGCCTCGGCAGCGACGAGGCGATCGTGGCGGGGCTGAAAAAGAGCATCCCCGCGAAAAAGGCGAATCTGCTCGACGCGAACCTGCGGGCGGTCGAGCTTGGAAAAGCACAGTAATCGAAAAGGAGAAGGGGCCATGCCGAAGGTGAGCGCGATCCTCGTCGCGGGCGGCGCGTCCGCGCGCATGGGCGGAATCGACAAGCTGTTCGTGTCGCTGCGCGGCGCGACGGTGCTCGAGCGCTCGCTCGCGGCGCTGCAGCAATGCGGCCACATCGATGAGATCGTCGTCGTGGCGGGCGCCGCAAACCTAGAGCGGGTGCGCGCCGCTTCGGCCCCCTTTTCCAAGGTCTGCGCGGTCGTAGAAGGCGGCGCGACCCGCTTTGACTCGGTGCAGAACGGCGCCGCCGCCGCCGGGGCGGACGCGGACTATTACGCGATCCACGACGCGGCCCGCCCGCTGGTCAGCGGGGCCGTGCTCGCCGCGGCGATCGCGGGCGCCGAAGCATTCGGCGCGGCCGCGCCGGGCGTGCCCGTCGCGGACACGATCAAGCAGTTGGACGGGGAGCGCGTCATTGTCGCCACGCCCGACCGCGCGGACCTCGTCGCCATCCAGACGCCGCAGGTGTTTGAAGCGGCGCTCTACCGCGCGGCGGCGAAGCATTACAGCGGCGGCGCCTACGACGACTGCCAGATCGTGGAGCGGGCGGGGCGCCGCGTGCGCGTCACCGAGGGCGACGTCGACAATTTTAAGATCACGACAAGAGAGGACGTCGCCCGCGCGCGGGCGGTTCTCGGGGAGGCGGCCATGCGCGTAGGACACGGCTATGACGTCCATCGGCTCGTCGAGGGCAGAAAGCTGATCCTCGGCGGCGCGGAGATCCCGTACGAGAAGGGGCTGCTCGGCCATTCCGACGCGGACGTGCTCGTCCACGCGGTCATGGACGCGCTGCTAGGCGCGGCGGCGCTGCCGGACATCGGCGCGCTGTTTCCGGATACGGATCCGGCCTATGCGGGCGCGGACAGCCTGCGGCTGCTCGCGGACGTCGCAGAGCGGCTGCGCGCGGCGGGTTATGCGGTCGGCAATATCGACGCGACGATCCTTTGCCAACGGCCGAAGCTGCGGCCGTATATCGACTGTATGCGGGGAAACATAGCGCGGGTGCTCGGCATCGAAGAGGACTGCGTCGGCGTTAAGGCGACGACAGAGGAGGGCCTCGGCTTTACCGGCGCGGGTGAGGGCATTGCGGCGCACGCCGTCGTGCTGCTGCGCGACATGAATTTGTAATAAAGTATTCCTTTGTGAATATGGTAAAATAGATAGGGGTGGGTGACAAATGCAGGCTTTCTTCAATTCCATAGTGCAGACGATCAAAAGTCTGCCGTATACCTTCGGTGTAGCGGATATCCTGGATATCGCGCTGGTCGCCTATGTCATCTACCAGCTCATCGGGCTTGTCAAAAAGACGCGCGCCGCCCAGCTGATGAAGGGAATTCTGGTGTTGTTTGTCGGCTATTTCATTGCCGATCAGATCGGCATGAAGACGACGACGTTCATCATCAACAACTTCCTGCAGTTCGGCTTGCTCGCGCTTGTCGTCGTGTTCCAGCCGGAGCTGCGCCGCGCGCTCGAGCAGGTCGGCCGCAGCAAGCTGTCACGACTGTCTCCGTTCGCAGGTAAGGCGCTGCCGGAGGAGATCGCCGTTTGGAAGGACGCGATCGTCGCCGTGTGCGACAGCGCCGAGCGTATGTCGAAGGAAAAGACGGGCGCGCTCATGGTCATCGAGCGCAAGACGGGTCTCGACGAGATCGTGCGCACAGGAACGCGCGTGGACGCGCGGGTCACAAGCGAGCTGCTCGAGACGATCTTTTACGAGGGCTCGCCGCTGCACGACGGCGCGGTCATCATCAGCGGGGGGCGCGTGGAGGCGGCCGGCTGCATTCTTCCCGTGTCCTCCAACGCGGGCATCAGCAAGGATATGGGCACGCGCCACCGCGCGGCGCTCGGGATGACCGAGAGCTCCGACGCGCTGGTGGTCGTCGTCTCGGAGGAGACGGGGATCATATCTCTCGCGCAGAACGGCATCATCATCCGCCGGCTCGACCGCTCGAATCTCCACCGTCTGCTGCAGGGAGAAATTATTCCGCCCACGGATGAGGAGGAGACCGGATGGCGCGGCTTCATCGGGAGGTTTTTTAAAAAATGAAAAAGTTTTCACTGTCGACGCTGTTTGAGAGCAAGCCCTTCCGAATCGTATTTTCCATCGTCTGCGCCGTTTTGGTGTGGATGATCGTGGCGTTCACCGTGAGCCCCGAGACGACCCGCGAGATCAAAAATGTTCCGGTTGACCTGTATTCATCCACGACGAGTCTGCAGTCGCTGGGACTCGACATAATCGACGAGACGGAACACAAGGTGACCGTCACGGTCGAGGGATCGCGCAGCGTGCTCAATTCGCTCGACGCCGACAGCATCAGCGTCTCACCCATTCTCTCGTCGGTGACGGAGCCGGGCACCTATGAGCTGGAGCTCATCGCGACAAAGAGCAACGCGATGGAGAATTATACGATCACGTCGATCTATCCGGGCTCCATCACCGTGAAGCTCGACACCGCCGTGTCCAAAAAATTCACCGTCGATACCGAGATGATCGGACTGTCGGTGCAGGACGGCTACATGGTCGGCAACATCACCGTCAGCCCCGCGGAGGTCACCGTGATCGGCCCGGAGGACGAGGTGGACAAGATTGCGAAGATCGTCGCGGTCTACAATGTGAGCGAGGTGCTGACGAAGTCGGCGACCTACGAGTGCGCGCTCGAGCTGTACGGACGGGACGGGGCGCAGATCAAGCGCAGCACGGTGCGCCTTGATACCGAGCAGGTCACCGTCACGATCCCTGTCTACAAAACGGGCACGCTCGCGCTGGATATCGAATTCACCAATGTGCCGGACGGCTTCGACACGAGCTCCATCAGTTATGTGATGTCCCGCACGTCCATCCCCGTCGCGGCGAGCGAGACGAGCATCGACAATATGAAGACGAAGATCATCGGCTATGTCGATCTCGCGGCGTTCAAGATCGGGGAGACGTACACCTTCGATATCGTGCTGTCGAGCGGGTTTGTCAATCTCGACAACGTGGAATCGGTGACCGTCACCTTCCCGCGGGAGGGTCTGTCCAGCAAAAAGCTGAACATCAGCGATATACGGCTGCAGAACGCGCCGTCCAACTATACCATCACGATCGCGACGCAGCGCATCAATGACGTCACCGTGATCGGCCCTGCGGCGGAGATCGAGGTGTTGTCCGCGGGCTCAGTCGTCGCCGTCGTCGACGTCAGCCAGATCAGCATCGAAAAGGGAAGCTACAACGTGCCGGTGAGCTTTACGGTGACGGCGAACGACAAGACATGGGTCATCGGCGATTACACCGTGACGATCAATGTGGAGCCGAACTGATGATCACACTGTCCGGCATCCGACTGCCGCTGGGCGCGACGCAGCGGGACGCTTTCGATGCGGCGTGCTCGATGGCGCATATCCCGGCGGCGTCAGTCATAGACGCAAAGCTGCGGCGTGTGTCTTATGACGCGCGCCGCCGCGACATAGCGACGGTTTGCTCAGTCGTGCTGTCACTCGCAAATCCGGAGGAAGAGCGCAGTCTTGCGGCGCGGTACGCCTTTGTCCATTATGCGGAAAAGCGGCCGCTGCAGCCCGCGCTCGGCGTGGAAAAGCTTGCAGGCCGTCCGGTGGTCGCCGGCTTCGGCCCGGCGGGGATGTTCGCGGCGTATCTGCTGAGTATGTACGGCTACCGGCCGCTCGTGCTCGAGCGCGGCGGCGCGATGAACGAGCGGGTGCGCGCCGTGGAGGACTTTTTTTCCGGCGGCGCGCTTGACGCCGGATGCAACGTGCAGTTCGGCGAGGGCGGCGCAGGCACCTTTTCCGACGGAAAGCTGACGACCCGCATCAATGACCCGCTGTGCGATTTTGTGCTCGAAGCATTCGCGCGCTTCGGCGCGCCGGAGGACATCCTCGTGCGTTCAAAGCCGCACATCGGCACCGATCGCCTGCGCGCCGTCGTCTGCGCCGTGCGCGCGGCGATCCTCGAAAACGGCGGCGAGATCCGTTTCAACACAAAGCTCGACGGGCTGCGGATGCAAAACGGTGCGCTGCGCGGTGTGTGCGCAAACGGACAGGCGATCGAGACACAAGCGCTGCTGCTCGCGTGCGGCCACAGCGCGCGCGATACCTTTGCGCTGCTGCGCGACAGCGGCCTGCGCTTGGAGGCAAAGCCGTTTTCAGTGGGCGCGCGCATCGAGCATCTGCAAGCGGACGTCGACCGTTCGCTGTACGGAGAGGCGGCGGGAGATCCGCGCCTGCCGCACGGCGAGTACACCCTCGCGACGCACATCGGCGGGCGCGGCGTCTACACCTTCTGTATGTGTCCGGGCGGCAGCGTCGTGCCCGCGGCCTCCGAAAGGGGGGGCGTCGTGACGAACGGTATGAGCAATTATCGGCGCGACGGCGTCAACGCGAACGCCGCGCTCGTCGTCTCGGTGGACGGCGCCGATTTCGGCGGCGACCCCTTTGCGGCGATGGACTATCAGCGGACGCTTGAGCAAAAAGCGTTTTCGATGGCGGGCGGCGATTACCGCGCGCCCGCGTGCGATGTGGGCGGCTTTCTCGCGGAAAGGGTGTCGCTGCGTCCCGGCCGGGTCGCGCCGAGCTATGCGCGCGGCGTCACGGCGTGCGATTTCGACGCGCTGCTGGGGCGGCAGCTCACGCAGACGATGCGGGCGGGCCTGCGCGCGTTTTCAAAAAAGCTGGCCTGCTTCGGCGACGGCGGTGCCGTCCTGACGGGGCCGGAGACGAGGACCTCCTCCCCCGTGCGCATAGCGCGCGGCGAAGCGCGCGAGGCCGACGGCGTGCGCGGGGTATATCCCTGCGGCGAGGGCGCCGGCTATGCGGGCGGCATCATGAGCGCCGCGGTGGACGGGATAAAATCCGCGCTTGCCGTGATGGAGCGATTTGCGCCGCCGGCGGAATAAACTGGAGAAAACAATGACACTGAAGAGATGGGATATATCCGAGGCAGACGCGCGGACAGCGGAAGCGCTGCGCGCGTCGCTCGGGATCGGGGGGCTGGCGGCGCGGGTGCTCGCGGCGCGCGGCTACGACGAACAGGGCGCGCGCGCCATGCTTTTCGGCGACGCGGCCGGCTTTGCCGACCCCTTTTCGATAAAGGACATGGACAGGGCCGCCGCGCGCGTCAATGCGGCGCTCGAGCGCGACGAGATGATCGCGGTCTTCGGCGACTACGACGTCGACGGCGTCACCTCGACAGCGCTGCTGTATCAATATCTGCTCGGCTGCGGCGGGCGCGTGGCCTGCTCGCTGCCGACGCGGGATTCCACCGGATACGGTCTTTCAAAGGCCGCGATCGACAATCTGAAAAAATATGACGTCAGGCTCATCGTCACGGTCGACAACGGCATTTCGGCGCGCGAGGAGATCGCGTACGCGGCGTCGCTCGGCATCGATACGGTCGTGTGCGACCACCATCTGCCGCCGCAGGAGCTGCCCGAGGCTGTTGCGGTCGTCGACCCGCTGCGCGCGGACGATACGAGCGGCTGCGGGGATCTCGCGGGCGTCGGCGTCGCGCTCGCGCTCGCGGCGGCGTGCGAGGGCTGCGGGATCGAGGAGCTGCTGCCGATGTACGGCGTATACGCGGCCATCGGCACGGTGTCGGACATCATGCCGCTCACCGGGCAGAACCGCGCGATCGTCAAAGCCGGCTTCGCGCAGCTTGCCGACAGCGACAACGCGGGCATCCGCGCGCTGTGCGAGCAGTCGGGGCTCGACATAAACAAGATGACGGCGCAGGACATCGCCTTTTCGCTCGCACCGCGCATCAACGCCGCCGGCCGCATGGGGAACGCGGCGCTTGCGCTTCAATTGCTTATTACGGAGGACCCCGAACAGGCGCAGCGCGCCGCGGAACAGCTGTGCGAGCTCAACCGCGCGCGCCAGTCGACCGAGCAGGACATCTGCCGGCTCGTGGAACAGCGGATCGACGAGGACGCCTCCATACTTAAAAAACCGATCGTCATCGTAAGCGGCGCCGACCTGCACGCAGGCGTCATCGGCATCGTCTGCTCGCGGCTCGTCGAGCGGTACGGAAAGCCCGCGATCGTCATCTCCGTTGAAGGGGATACGGCGAAGGGCAGCGGACGCAGCGTGCCGGGCTTTTCGCTGCACGAGGCGATCTCCGCGTGCGCGCCGCTGCTGACAAAGTTCGGCGGACACGACATGGCGGCGGGCTTCATGCTGGACGCCGCCCGCCTCGCGGATTTTAAAGAGACGATCTTTGAGTTCTGCCGCACTCACCGCGACAGCATCGGCCTGCCGGCGCTGCGCGTGGACGCCGTCATCACCGCTGCCGATATGCAGGAGGCCGCGGTCGCGGAGCTCGCGTCGCTCGCGCCCTTCGGCTGCGGCAATGAGGAGCCGGTCTTCGCCGTGCGCGACGCGGTCTTTGTTTCGGCGCAGCCGCTCGGGGAAAAGCACGCGCGGCTGACGCTGCGCGCACAGGGCGGAACGCTCACCGGCGCGCTGTTCTCGGTGACGCCGCAGTCGCTGCCCTTCGCGCCCGGCGACCATGTGGACGCGGCGTTTTCCCTGACGATCTATGCGGGCGCGACAAAGAACATCGTGTCGGTCAAATTCCGCGAGCTGCACCGGGCCGATCTGACGGCCGAGGACTATCGGTCGGTGGAGATCTACCGCGATTTTTGCTGCAGGCGGACGCTTTCGCCCGCGGACATCGGGCGCATCGCGCCGTCGCGCGAGGAGCTCGGCTATGTGTACAGAATATTAAAAACGACGGGCGTCGACCGCTTTGACCACGGCGCGGTCAGCGTGCTGTTTAAAAAAATATCCATCGGGAAGGCGGAGGCCGCCTTCGATGTGTTTGAGGAGCTGGGTCTCGCGCACACGCAGAGCACGCCGGACGGGCGACGGCTACTGCGCGCCGTCGAGGGCGCGCAGAAGCGTGATCTCGGCGATGCACCCACCTTCTGCGAATTGAACGGAGTCCTTGTATGACCTATGAAGAACTGAAAAAACAAATGGAGGACAGCGGACGCGCTTACGATCTCGATCTGATCGGGCGCGCGTACGAATACGCCTATAAATGCCACCGGGAACAAAAGCGGGAGACGGGCGAGCCGTATATCATCCACCCGGTGGCCGTCGCGTCGCTGCTCGTCGACCTCGGTCTGGACACCGAGAGCGTCTGCGCGGCGCTGCTGCACGATGTCGTGGAGGACACCGACGCGACCATCGAGGGCGTGGAGCACGACTTCGGCGAGGCCATCGCGCTGCTCGTCGACGGCGTGACGAAGCTCGGCCAGATCCCCTTCTCCTCGGTGGAGGAGCAGCAGGCGGAGAACCTGCGCAAGATGCTGCTCGCGATGAGCAAGGATATCCGCGTCATGCTCGTCAAGCTGTGCGACCGGCTGCACAATCTGCGCACGCTCGACGCACTGCCTGAGCAGAAGCGGCGCGACAAGGCGCTCGAGACGATGGAGGTCTACGCCCCCATCGCGCACCGTCTGGGCATGAGCGCGTTCAAGGAGGAGCTGGAGGACCTGTCGCTCAAATATCTCGACGCGTACGGCTATAACGAGATCCTTGAGACGCTCAAAAAGAACGACCTGAGCGGCAGCTTTATCGAGGGGATCGTGCGGGACATCCGCGCGCGGCTCGAGGAAAACGGCATCCGCGACGCGGAGATCGAATCGCGCGTAAAGTCTGTGTACGGCATCTACCGCAAGCTGTATGTGCAGAACCGCTCCTTTGAGGAGATCTACGATGTGTACGCCGTGCGCGTGATCGTGGGGACCGTCAACGAATGCTACAATACGCTCGGAGTGCTGCACGATATGTACCGCCCGCTGCCCAACCGTTTTAAGGATTATATTTCCACGCCGAAGCCCAATATGTACCAGTCGCTGCACACGACGGTCGTCGGGCGCGAGGCCATCCCGTTTGAGATACAGATCCGCACCTTCGATATGCACTATACCGCCGAATACGGCATCGCCGCGCACTGGAAATACAAGCTCGGAATCAACGGCAAGGACAAGCTCGAGGAGCGTCTCGCGTGGGTGCGCCAGCTGCTCGAAAGCCAGAAGGAGTCGGAGGATTCCGTTGATCTGCTGCGCAACATAAAAAGCGACCTGCTGCCGGAGGAGGTCTACGTTTTCACCCCGAAGGGGGACGTCATCAATCTGCCCGCCGGCTCGTGCACCATCGATTTCGCCTACGCCATCCACTCCGCCGTCGGCAACCGCATGACGGGCGCGAAGGTGAACGGCCGCATCGTGCCGCTCAATTACAAGGTCAAAACGGGCGAGATCATCGAGATCGTCACCGGCCCGAAGGATAAAGGCCCCTCGCGCGACTGGCTCAATCTCGTGAGCACGGGCGAGGCGAAAAACAAGATCCGCGCGTGGTTCAAAAAGGAGAAGCGCGAGGAGAACATAGAAGAAGGCAAGCACACCTTCGACCGGGAGCTGCGCCGCCACCTCATCAGCGTGCCCGCCGCCGATTACGACGCGTTCGTCGACGAGATCGTCAAGCGCCAGAAGCTGACCTCTGCGGACGACCTGTTCGCGTCCATCGGCTACGGCGGCATCACGATGGCGCGGCTGCTGCCCAAGATCAAGGAGGAATACCAGAAGCTCGTCAAGCAGGAGGACCCCGCCGAGGTCTTCGGCGTGCCGACGGTCAGCCACAAATCGGCGGAGGGCGTCATCGTCGAGGGGCTCGACAATTGCCTCGTTAAATTTGCCCACTGCTGCAATCCGCTGCCCGGCGACGACATCGTCGGCTTCATCACGCGCGGCCACGGCGTTTCCGTCCACAAGCGCGACTGCATGAACGTCACGGCGGCGCACTATCTCGACGAAAATTCCATGCGCTGGGTCAACGTCGCCTGGGCGGACAACGTGCGCGAGAGCTTCAAGTCCACCCTCGAGATCTCCTGCATCGACCGCACCGGCCTGATCGCCGACATCAGCACCGCGCTGTCCCAGATGCATATCCCCATTTTCGCGTTCAACACCCGCACGACGGCGGACAAGCGCGCAGAGATCAGCGTGACCATCGGCATCAACAACACCGAGCACCTCAACTCCGTCATCGCGAAGCTGCGCAAGATCCGCGACGTAGAGCGCATCGACCGCGCCGCGAGATAACTTTCGGGGTATTATGAAAGTAATTATACAAAGAGTAAAAAGCGCCGCCGTCACGGTTGGCGGGGAAGGACCGCGCGCCGTCGGCGCCGGGCTGTTTGTGCTGTACTGCGCGGCGGAGGGCGACGATCTGACGGACTGCGCGAGGCTCGCCGAAAAGACGGCGAAGCTGCGCATTTTTGAGGACGACGCGGGGAAAATGAATCTGTCGGCGCAGTCGTTGGGGCTTTCGGCGCTCGTCGTATCCAACTTCACCCTCGCCGCCGATACGCGCAAGGGTCTGCGCCCGTCCTTCGTCGGCGCGGCAAAGCCGCCGTTCGCGCGGCAGGCGTACGACGCCTATGTCGCGGCGCTGCGTCAGTGCGGACTGCGGGAAGTTAAGACCGGGGAATTCGGCGCGGATATGCGCATCGCCGCCGACTGCGACGGCCCCGTGACGATCATACTGGACACGGAGGATTGGAAAAAATGAGAGTGGAATGTCTGCCTGTCGGCATGCTGTCGACCAACTGCTATATCGCGTGGGACGAGAGCAAAAACGCCGCCGTCATAGACCCGGGCGACGAGGCGGCGAAAATCGTGCAATTTTTGAAGGACAACGCGCTACACTGCGAGTGGATTCTGCTCACGCACGGCCATTTTGATCATATCGGCGCGCTCGCGGCCGTAAAGGAAGCGACCGGTGCGAAGGTCGCAATCGGCGAGGGCGACGCGGAGTGCATCAAGTTTTTGCCCGATCACATCAGCCGTGAGGGGGACAAGCTGCGCGCCGGGGAGCTGGAATTTACCGTGATCGAGACGCCGGGCCACACGCCCGGGGGCGTCTGCTACTTGTGCGGCGACACGCTGTTCTCGGGCGACACGCTGTTTTATGAGAGCGTCGGGCGCACGGATCTTCCGAAGGGCGACTTCAACGTGCTGTGCGCGTCGCTCGCGAAGCTGCGCGCGCTGCCGCAGGCGGATCTGATCGTGCTGCCCGGCCACGCCGAGAGCACCACGATGTCGCACGAGCGGGCGCACAATCCCTTTATGGGGCGCTGAGCCTATGGTCTTGTATCTCAGCGGCCACGATTTCGGCTATGAGCTGGAGAACGTGGCGCGCATATTCTGCCGCGAGGTGCGCGTGGAAAAGCGCGCGCCGAAGCGGGCCGATAAGACGGGGGACTGGGCCTATCTGCGGCGCGCCGCCATTGCGGACGGATACGCCCTGCTTTGCGACGTGCATCTCGACGTTTTTAACGCGGCAAGGAAGCAGAGGCTTTCCGGCGGCGACAAGGCGTGCGAGCTCGCGCTCGCGCAGATGCTGTACGACATCCTCTGTTCGCTGACGTCGACGTCGCCCCCTTGGGGCGTCGTCACGGGCATACGGCCGGCAAAGTACGTCGGCGCGCTGCTGAAAAGAGGTCTGTCCGACCGGGAGATCCTGTGGGAGCTGGAGACGGCGCACCGCGTCAGCAGCCGGAAAGCGTCGCTGTGCCTGCACACGGCAAAGGCGAGCGAGGCGGTCGCGCGCCTGAACGGGCCGCGCTCCTTTTCGCTGTACGTCGCCATCCCTTTTTGCCCGACGCGCTGCGCGTATTGCTCCTTCGTTTCCAAATCCGTCGAGCGGGACAGGAGCCTGATTGCGCCGTATGTGGACGCGCTGTGCCGCGAGCTCGCGGCGGCGGGCGCGCAGACGCGCGGTTTGCGCCTTGAGAGCGTCTATATCGGCGGCGGAACGCCGACGACGCTCGACGCCGCGCAGCTCACGCAGCTCGCGGGGGCGATCCGGGAGAATTTCGACCTTTCGACCTCCCGGGAGTTTACCGTGGAGGCGGGCCGGCCGGATACCATCGACGCCGAAAGGCTCGCGGCGCTCAAAGCGGCGGGCGTCACGCGCATCTCCATCAATCCGCAGACGGCGAACGACGACGTGCTGCGGGCGCTCGGCCGGCGGCACACCGCCGCCGATGTGGAGGAGAGCTTTCTGCTTGCGAGAGCAGCGGGCTTTGACAACATCAACGCAGATCTTATTGCGGGGCTGCCGGGCGACACGCTCGACAGCTTCCGGCGCACGCTCGCGTGGCTGCGCGCGCTCGCGCCGGAGAACGTGACGGTGCACGCGCTGACGCTCAAGCGGGCGTCGCGCCTCAACGAGAACGGCATGGCCGCATCGCCGGACGCCGCCGCTATGGTGGAGCTCGCCAACGATACGCTGCCCGCGTGGGGGCTGCACCCTTATTATATGTACAAGCAGAAGGGCACCGTCGACGGTCTTGAAAATACAGGCTATGCGCGGACCGGAACGGAATGCCTTTATAATGTATATATCATGGATGAGCTGCACACCATTGTCGCGTGCGGCGCGGGCGCGGTGACGAAGCTCGTCGACCAGCGCAGCGGACTCATCCGCCGCATATTTAATTACAAGTACCCCGCGGAATATCTGACCGGCTTTGCGGAGATTCTGCGCCGGAAGCGCGGGGTGGGAGAGTTTTATGAAAGTCATGTTTAAACCGAAAACGCTCTATGAAATAGAGGATATCAACAAGCAGGCAAAGGCGGGCGGCTTTATCGCGGCGTGCGAAGCGGACTACGCGGCGCGCGTCGCGGCCGTCGCGGACGCCGTCGGGCAAAAGGGCGCGAGCATCGTGATGATCTCCGGCCCCTCTGCGAGCGGAAAAACGACGTCGGCGCGCAAGCTCGCGATCGAGTTCATCTCCCGCGGCCGGCACGCGCACGTCGTCTCGCTGGACGATTTCTTTATCGGCGTGAAGAACTACCCGAAGCTGCCGGATGGTTCGCCCGACATGGAGAACGTGCGTGCGCTCGATATCGAAAAAATACACGGCTGCTTGAACGAGCTGATCAAAACGGGACGCTCCGAGCTGCCGCTGTTCGATTTTGTCACGCAGGAGCGCTCCGCAAAGACGCACGTCATTGCGCTCTCCCCGGGCGACGTGCTGATCATCGAGGGGATCCATGCGCTCAATCCGCTGCTGAGCGAGACGGTGGAAGAGGGCCGCGTGTTTAAGTTGTACGCAGGTCTGCGCGCGGAGTACGCCGAGAACGGAAAGCGCATCGTGGCGACGCGCGATCTGCGCATCGCGCGCCGCCTGCTGCGGGACTGGTATTTCCGCGGTCACGCGGTGGAGCGCACGCTCAAAATGTGGAACAGCCTGTGCGACGGCGAGGAGAAATGGATCAAGCCCTTCAAAAAGGACGCCGATATGCTGCTCGACACGGCTTTTCCCTACGAGCCCTGCGTCACGGCGCCGCAGCTTGCGGCCGTCTGTGCGGACGCGCAGCAGGGCGGCGCCGAGCGGGACACTCTGCTCGCGATCAATAAGCGCTTTTCGCAGTTTGTTGCGCTGCCCGTCGACGAGGTTCCGCGCGACTCCATGATCCGCGAATTTTACGGCGGGCTGGAGCTGCCGGGGGAATTTGCTTGATTAAACCGCAATAAGTATATATAATAGTTGTGTTTATCGGTCCCAATTTGTAAGGAGGTCTCGGAATATGGCAAACGAATTTCTGGATAAGGTCCTGAACAAATCCAAGGAGGTCGCGAGCTCTGTCGCGAAGACGACGGGCGAGCTGGTCGACAAGGGAAAGACCAAAGCGGCGCAGCTGCAGACGAAGGGCGACATCAAGGAGGAATACCGCAGGCTCGGCGAGCTGTACTACGGCTGCGTGAAAAGCGGCGCCTGCGATGAGGCCGTAAAGGACGCCATCGTCGCGAAGATCGACGAACTGACGGCGAAGCTCGCGTCGCTGGATGCGGAGCTCTCGGAAAAGCCGGTAGAATAAGAAGATATCATGTCGATTGCGGGCGACTCGTTCGCCCGCAAATTTTAACTGCGGAGTATTGCCTTGGCTAAAAACAAACAATCCTTTATAGAAGGCGCGCTGGTGCTGACGCTCGCCGCCGTGCTTGTCAAGATCGTCGGCGCGCTGTACCGCATACCGCTGACGGCCGCCATCGGCGAGGACGGCATCGGCTTTTATTCCACCGCCTACAACTTTTATCTGACCGTATATTCCATCGCGGTCTCCGGCTTCCCGACGGCGATCTCCAAGATCGTCGCGGCCTATGCGGCCGAGAACCGCTATAAGGACGTGCGCCGCGTGGTTTCCGTCGCGCGCGTTTTTCTGTTTATCATCGGCGTCGTCTGCACGGTGGCGCTCATCCTCGTCGCGCGCCCGTATGTTGACTGGGCGAAATCCCCGAAGGCGTATTACTGTGTGCTGGCGGTCGCGCCGTCCATCATCTTCAGCTGCCTCATGTCGACCCACCGCGGCTATAACCAGGGCATGAGCAACATGATCCCGACGGCTGTTTCGCAGGTCATCGAGGTGCTGTTCAAGGCGGTCGGCGGGCTCGCCGGCGCGTATGTGCTGAAGAACTATTTCACAAACGAATATATGGCGAGCGGCACCGTGTTCGGCAGCGTCATGGCGAGCGCGCAGGAGGCGGAGGTCACGATCCTCTCGCTTGCCGCGGCGGGCGCCATCTTTGGCGTCAGCCTGTCGACGCTCGCAAGCTATCTGTTTTTGCTCGTGCGGCGCGCGGTCGTGGGCGACGGCATATCGCAAGCGCAGCTGCAGGCGAGCCCCGATGCTCACGCGAACCGCTATATTTTCAAGCAGCTTCTGACCATCGGCATCCCCATCGCGCTGTCCGCCGTGGCGGTCACGCTGACGGGCCTCATCGACAATATGTCCATACTCAACCGGCTCGCGTATGTTATCTCCACCGATCCGGGGACGCTTTACGCGTCCCACGGCGGTGTTCTCGAGCAGGCGAATAAAGCGCTGGAGGATCTGCCGAACTATCTCTACGGCGTCTATAATATCGGGATGCCGCTGTTCAATCTGGTGCCGGCGATCACCGGCTCGTTCGCCATGAGCGCGCTGCCGCACGTCACGGCGGCGTGGACGCTCGCGGACAGGCAGAGGACCAGGCTGTACGCCGAGTCGTCGCTGCGCATCACGCTGCTCATCGCGGCGCCCGCGGGCTTCGGCATCTCCTTCATGGCGGGCCCCATCATGCGCTTGCTGTATCCCACCCGCGCCGTCGGCACCGCGCTCGCCGAGCCGATGCTCACGCTGCTCGGGCTCGCCGCGATCTTTGTCGCGCTCATGCAGCCCATCAACGCGATGCTGCAGGGCGTCGGGCGGGTCGACATCCCGGTGAAGCTCATGCTGCTCGGCGGCGCCATCAAGCTTGCGACCAACTATTACCTCGTCGCGATCCCCTCGCTCAATATCAAGGCGGCGCCGCTGGGCAATCTGCTTTGCTATATGACCATCTCGCTCATCGGTCTTGCGGCCGTGCGCCGGCTGACGGGCATCTCGCTCGACTTGCGCAGCGCCATGCTGAAGCCGATGCTCGCGGGGCTGCTGACGGGCTCCTTCGCGCTGCTGACCTATAACGCGCTGAGCGCGGCGCTGCACATGAGCGGGAGGCTCGCGACCGTCGCGGGCATCGCGGTCGGCGCGGCGGTATACCTCATCGCCATCGGCGTGATGCAGGCTGTAGAACCGGAGGATATCGTGGAACTGCCCGGGGGCAAAAAAATTGTGGGACTGCTTGAAAAGTTGCGCGTTATAAGATAGAATTAAGCAATGGACGACGTCTTTGAGGTAAAAGATAAATACGGGCTGTACGATCTTGTCGCGTTGACAAAGCTGCTGCGCGACCCCGTGCGGGGCTGCCCGTGGGATAAGCAGCAGACCCACGCGAGCATTCGTCAGAATTTCATCGAGGAGACCTACGAGGCTGTGGACGCGATCGATCGCGGCAGCGCGGAGGATCTGCGCGAGGAGCTCGGCGATGTGCTGCTGCAGGTGTCGCTGCACTGTGAGATGGAGCGCGAGGCGGGACATTTCGATATCGACGACGTCGTCACAGAGCTTTGTCAAAAGCTGGTGCTGCGCCATCCGCATATTTTCGGGGACGTGACGGCGAAGGACAGCAGGACGGTCCTCTCCAACTGGGAGGCCATCAAGCGGGTCGAGAAAAGCCAGAGCTCCGGCGTCGAGGCGATCGAGGCGGTGCCCAAAGCGCTGCCGTCGCTCATGCGCAGCCAGAAGGTCCAGAAGCGCGCGGGTTATGTCGGCTTCGATTACGACGGCGTCAGCGGTGCGCTCGACGCGCTCGAAAGCGAGCTTTGCGAGCTGCGGCGCGCGGTGGACGGGGACGGCGACGTCGAAGAGGAGCTGGGCGATCTGCTGTTTGCGGCGGTGAACGTTGCGCGCTTTCAAAAGCTGGACGCCGAGCGCGCGTGCGAAAAGGCGTGTGAGAAGTTTGCCGGTCGTTTTGCGGTCGTCGAGCGGCTCGCCGCACAGCGGGGCGTCGATCTCAAAACTGCCGGGCTCGAGGCGCTGGATGCGCTTTGGGATGAGGCTAAAAAGGTTTATTCTGCAGGCAACTGCAAATTAATGGAGGATATACAATGACTAAGGCTGAATTAGTTTCTGCTGTCGCGGAAAAAGTCGGGACCACAAAGAAGGAAGCCGACGCGATGGTCGAAACGATGTTTGACGCGATCACCGAAGCGATAAAGAAGGGCGAAAAAGTTCAGATTGCCGGGTTTGGCACCTTTGTTGCGAAGGATCGCGCCGAGCGCACCTGCATCAACCCCTCGACGAAGGAAAAAGTCAAGGTCGCGGCGACCCGCGTCCCCAAGTTCACGCCGGGCAAGGCGCTCAAGGACGCCGTTGCGAAATAGCGAAAATCTTTCCCCGGGGCGTTTGCTCCGGGGAATTTCCATCTAAGGAGAATCGGAATGAGACTCGACAAGTATCTGAAGGTCAGCCGCATCATCAAGCGCCGCACCGTTGCGAACGAGGTCTGCGACGCCGCGCGGGTGCAGGTGAACGGCCGCCCCGCAAAGGCCTCCTATGAGGTGAAGACCGGCGATGTGATCGAGCTGCGCATGGGCGAGCGCGCCGTCGCCGCGCGGGTGCTGAGCGTTGACGACAAGGCAGGCAAGGATGCCGCGCGCGGGATGTACGAGCTGATCGAATAAAGCACCGACCGTCCGCATACGATGTAGTATTGGGAACAAGGGGGAAACGCGTATGCAGGAGACGACGGGAAAGCCCGCGGAGCACGCGGTGACGATCACCGACCGCGCGCAGGTCGCGCTGTGCGGCATCGAGGAGGTCGGCAGCTACGACGCCGGCGGCATCCTCATGAAAAGTTCGCTCGGCGAGCTCGTCATCCGCGGCGAAGGGCTGCGCATCAAAAGCTTTGACCGCGTATCGGGAAAGCTCCTCATCGAAGGCAAGGTCTCGGCGCTGCAGTACGCCGAACAGCGGGAAAAGGGCGAGGGCCTTTTTGCGCGGCTGTTCGGATGACGGCCGTCGGCATTTCCGCGGGCGCGCTGCTGCTCGACGGTCTGCGCGTGTGCGGTCTGAGCGTTGTGCTGAGCCTCGCGTATCATCTGCTGCGGCTGCTGCTGCCGCTCAGAAGCCGCGTCGCCGCCTACGCGGTACACACCTTTTTTTTCGCAGCCTGCGGGCTGCTGTTTTTCTGTTTTATGCTTGGGCAGACGGCGGTGCAGTCGCCGCGCTGGATCCTCTTTGCGGGGCTCGTGGGCGGCGCCGCGGTCTATGCCGTCTGCTTCGCACCGCTCGTCGACGCCGCTGCGCGCCGCCTGTGCGGCGCCGTGCGCGCCGTGTTCCGGCCGGTCGCGGCCTTTTTCAGGGGCGCATACCGCCTTGTGATATTACCGGGCGTATCCCGCTTGCAAAAAGTATACGGTAAGTTGTATAATGATCGCAGAAAGCGGCGCGGATCGCACGCGCCGCGAAAGGAAGCAAATGGCGCGGAAAAACGAAAAGAACCAATCCAGGTTTATACGCAGACGTAAGCTGCTGTTCTGCGTTGTTTTCGTCGTGTGCGCGTATTTCGTATATGCCATCGTCCATACGCAGATCGAGATCTACAAACAGAAGCAGCAGCTTGAGGCGGTGGAGCAGAGCATCGAGCAGCAGCAGCTGGAAAACGACGAGCTCTCCCGGATCGCGGACGGCGACGAGCAGGACTACATCGAGCGCATCGCCCGAGAAAAGCTCGGATATGCCGCCTCTGACGAGCGCGTGTTTGTCGACACGGCGGGGGTAGAGGACGAAGAAAACACGGACGGCGGCAGCGCGGATGCCGAGCAGACGCCGTGAGCTCCGTCAAGTCCACAGCAAAGGCGCGCGAAGGCGCGCCTTTTTTGATATCGCGCAGGCGGGGAAAAATATTGACATAGCCCGGCGCATTTGCTATGATATTAAGGCTGCAAATCGAAGCGCTATGAGCCATTAGCTCAGTCGGCAGAGCACCTGCCTTTTAAGCAGGGTGTCCGGAGTTCGAATCTCCGATGGCTCACCAAAGAAGCAGAACAGTCCAGACGCCAACGGCGTCTGGACTGTTCTGCTTCTTCTTTGCTGTCTGCCGTGCTATACTAAAGGCACGGCGGCGACAAATCAAAAGCTGGCTTGAAGATGCGGGAGCGTGCCCCGCATTCGACAAGGGCCCCGCGAAAGCAAGCCGATCGTCCGCGGGACGCGGCAAAGGAGGAGCATCCGTGAAGATCAGAAATATTTTACTTCTGGCGCTGGGCGCGTTTTTGCTGTTTCTGGGGGCGAGAGCCTTGGTTCAGACGGCGGATGCCGCCGACCGGCTGGCTGACGCCGTCTACGTGCAGGACGGGATCGTGCGCCCCGAAAACGAAGGCAGGCTGGTGGTGGTGTCCGGCACGGTGACGATGGTCGCGCCGGCTTATGACGGCGTCTACGGGCTGACGCTGGATACGCCGGCGGCGCAGCGCTATGACGAGCGGTACGTGTGGAACGAGAACGCGCAGCAGTGGGAATGGATGACGGAAAGCTCCCAGACCATCGTGGGGCGGGCCGCCATCGGTCAGTACGGCATCGCCTCGTCCATCACAGCGCAGTTCCCCCGGAATGACAGCTACGATGCCTTCGACGCGGGCGAGACCGCGGGATACGATCTTCACAGCGACATCGGCGGGGAGACCTACCTGTCCGCGGACAACCGGGAGCAGTTCTATTATCATTGCTGCGATCTGGCGCGCGACGGGGAAATGACGCTGGTCGGCGTCCAGCGGGGCAGCACCCTGACGCTGTCGAACAAGGTCGGCAGCGCCTGCGTAAATCCCGGGATATTAACGCCGCGGGAAGTGTCCGGCAGGGAGACGCGCATCGGGGTCGTCAGTACGCTTCTGTTTGGATTTCTGGGCGGCCTCACCTGTGTTTTCTTTGCGCTCAAGGGAGTGCTTTTTCTGAAGAAAAAGACCGATGTGCCGGAATGACGTCCGGGGGAGGACGCCGAGCCGGATCAAAAACAGCCGGCGGGGGGTCCGCCGAGAAAGAAGGGGGACGCAGCATGAGACAAAGACCGGTGACCACGCTGTTTATGCTGATGTCGGTGGACGGGAAGATCAGCACGGGCGCCGTGGACGCGCTGGATATCGACCGCGATTTTCCGAAGATCGCGGGCCTGCGGGAGGGCCTGCACCAATACTACGAGATTCAGGAGACGACGGACCCGTGGTCGCTGAACTCGGGGCGCGTGCAGCAGAAAATGGGCGTCAACGAAAAGCCGCTGCCGGCGCACCGCTGGGACGTCAGCTTTGTGCTGCTCGACAACAGCCACCTGACGGCGCACGGCGTCGAATACTTCTGCGCGCTTGCAAAGCAGCTTGTGCTGGTGACCTCCAATCGAAGCCACCCCGCCTTTTCCGTGGAAAAAGACAACCTGCACATCCTCTGCCGCGAAACGTCGGATCTCGCGGCCATGCTGGAGGATCTCCGGGAGAAATTCGGCTGCGAGCGGCTGACGATACAGTCCGGCGCCACGCTGAACGCGGCCTTTCTGCGCGACAGGCTGTTCGACTATGTCGATATTGTGGTGGCCCCGGTTCTGATCGGCGGCGAGCAGACGCCCTCCCTGATCGGCGGACGATCGCTGACCTCCGCCGCCGGGCTGGGGGCGCTGGGCGTCCTGCAGCTCGAAAGCGCGCAGCCGCTGGCGGACTCTTATCTGCGCTTGCGGTATAAGGTGAAAAAATGACCCGCGCGGCGCGCAATAGGACGAACGCGGCGCGCTGTGTTTAAAACAGCGGCTCGATATAGTTTTTGATCAGCTCGATCCGATCCTTTGCGCGCGGGGAAAACAGCGAGGCGACGGCGACGACCAGTTCTTTGGCCGGGTTGACATAGATCGCGTTTCCGCCGTCGCCCAGGGCCGCAAAGCTGTGCTCGTCCGTGTCGACGATCCACCACAGATAGCCGTAGCGCAGCTCTCCCCAGCGGCTGTGCGGTGACGTGCTCTCGTCGATCCATGCGCAGGAGAGGAGCTGCCTGTTCCCCCGCGCACCGCGATCCAGGTACAGCTGCCCGATCTCCATCATATCCGAAGGCGTCAGGAAGAGACCCCAGCCCGCCGTGTTTACGCCCTGCGGGTCGGCGACCCACCCGCTTTCGTGCCGCCCCTTCATGACGGATAGCTGCTCCTCCTTACTGTGAAAGACAATATTCTGCGCGACGTCGATCCCCAGCGGAGAAAAAAGGTTTTCCTGCGCGAATCCGAGCACAGACCGGCCGGTCGCGTTCGCGAGGATGCCCGACAGAATATCCGGACCGATGAGAGGCGCGTACCGGAACTGACCGATCTCCCCCCGCCCGCCCAAAAGATCGAGGGAGCTCTTCACCCAGCTTTCGCTGGTAAAGTATTTTGTATACGGCGCGGACTTGTATTTGTACGGGGCGGTCATGGTCAGCATATCCCGCAGCGTGATGCGCTGCGCCGTCTTTTCGCTGCGCTTCGGCACATAATCCGGGAAAAAGTCCAGCACCTTTTGATCGACGCTTCCGATACAGCCCCGATCGACGGCGATGCCGATGAGCGCGCAGACGATGCTTTTTGTCACCGAGAACACATGGAACGCGGCGTCCGCGGCGAACCCGTTGAAATAGCTTTCATATACCCGCTCGCCGCCCCTTTGCACGACGACGCCCGCGATGTTCCCGTAGTCCTCGCGAATGACCTTCTCCAGCGCCTGAATGCCTTCCTGCTTCATGGATGATCTCCTCCTTCGAGACTGTCAAAGAATATTCTGCATAAAGGATAAATTGATTAAAAATCATTTGCAAGCCTTATTTTTCAGAAGCTGATCGCCGCTGCCGCGGCTTCCTGTTTGTATTCTGCACGGACGGCGCGCGCCCCGGCGGCGCTTGACATAGATATTTGATTAAAAAGGGGTTGTTCGATATGACATGGACGAATATCCGAAAACAAACGGTCGGGAGGGCGTCCGAGGACTGACCTCCCGGGAGCACGGAGGAAGCTTGTGAAAGACATTGATCTGAAAAAAATCGACGAATCCAATTTTATCGCGTGCTTTAATCTGAAGCTGGCGGCGGGGCAGGAGAAGTATGTCTCGCACCCTGTCCGCAGCCTCGCGCAGGCGTATGTCTATTACGACCAGTGTACGCCGTTCGGGATCTATGCGGGGGAGACGATGGTCGGCTACGTCATGGCCATCTACGACCGCGACGAGGCGGCATACAACATCTGGCATATGATGATCGACAGGGATTTTCAGGGGAAGGGGTATGGACAAGCTGCGCTGCAGCGGGTCCTCGAATATATTTCCGAGAAGCCCTTTGGGGAATCCGACACGGTCCTGCTCACCTGCAACCCCGAAAACGAAGTCGCATACCGTCTGTATCGCCGGCTGGGGTTTTCGGAAACGGGCAGAAGCGACGGCGAGGAATCGGAGCTGGGCGTCCGGCTGTAATAAATCGGCCGTCGCCCATGCGGATATAAAAGCGCCGCCCCGCGGAAACGCCGCGGGGCGGCGCTTTTCGCCGGGAAGTACAGACCGGACCCGCAAAATAGTCATGCCCGAATTGGTTTTGCGGTAATTGGCGCGAACACGGCCCGCGTGCGCCCCCGGTTGACACCTGTTTTGCTTTGTGCTATAGTAAGCCGTCGGCGGGAGTGGTGGAGTCTGTCATAGAGCGTTCCTCGCGGCGCTCTATTCGTGCCGGCACGCCGAAAACGCTCGTTTTCGACGGGATGTATTTATACAATACAGGCAGGACCATCTTCGGTCCTGCCCTTTTTTATGAGGTAAATATGAGAAAGACAAAAATCATCTGCACCATCGGACCCGCCTGCTCGGACGAGGCGACGCTCGAGGCGCTGTGCCGCGCGGGCATGAACGTCGCGCGGCTCAATTTCTCCCACGGCACGCATGAGGAGCACGCCGGGCGCATCGCGGCGATCCGCAGGGTGCGCGAAAAGCTGGGAGTTCCAATCGCGCTGATGCTCGACACGAAGGGGCCCGAATACCGCGTCGGGACGTTTAAAAGCGGGCGCGAAACGCTCGCGGAGGGCCAAACCTTCACCTTCACGACCGAGGCCGTGGAGGGCGACGCCGCGCGCGTTTCGGTCAGCTATAAAAGAATGCCGCAGGAGCTGCATACGGGCGACACGGTGCTCGTCAACAACGGTCTGCTGCGCTTCGAGGTGCTGCGCAGCGCGGGCAGCGAGGTGGAGTGCCGCGTCGCAATCGGCGGCGAGATATCCGACCGCAAGAGCATGAATTTTCCGAACAAGGTGCTCAAGCAGGTCTATTTGAGCGAGCAGGACAAAAGCGATCTGTTGTTTGGCATTCACAACGACGTCGAGTATGTCGCGTGCTCCTTCGTGTCCTGCCGGCGGGATCTCGAGGACGTGCAGCGCTACCTCGACGAGAACGGCGGCGCTGGGATCAGCCTCATCGCCAAGATCGAGAACCGCGCGGGCATCGACAACATCGAATCCATCTGCGAGGCGTGCGACGGCATCATGATCGGCCGCGGGGACATGGGCGTCGAGATCCCGTTTGAGGAGCTGCCCGCGGTGCAAAAGCAGCTCATCACCAAGTGCCGTCTGCTCGGAAAACGCGTCATCACCGCGACGGAAATGCTCGAGTCGATGATCCACAACCCCCGCCCAACGCGCGCGGAGGCCTCCGACGTCGCGAACGCCGTGTACGACGGCACGAGCGCGGTCATGCTGTCGGGAGAGACGGCCGCGGGAAAATACCCCGCGCTCACGGTGGAGACGATGGCGCGCATCTGCGAGCAGACCGAAAAGAACATCCATTACAAAAAACGATTTCTGACCTCGGAATTTAAGATAAAGAACGACATGGACGCGGTCTCTCACGCGGTCTGCGGTATGTCCATCGATATCGACGCGAAGGCGATCGTCGTCTGCTCCATCTCGGGAAAAACCGCGCGCATGGTCTCCCGCTTCCGTCCGCCCGTCGATATCATCGGTATCTCGGTCAACGAGCGCACCTGGCGGCAGCTGTCGCTGTCCTGGGGCGTGACGCCGGTGCTGTGTGAGCTGTACCCGTCGCTTGAGGTGCTGTTCTATTCCGCGAAGCGGATCGCCGCCGAAACCTTCCAGCTGAAGGCCGGCGACAAGGTCATCCTCACGGGGGGCGCGACGACCGGAGAATCCGGCAACACCAACACCATCCGCATCGACACCGTCTGAGCGCGCGGCGGACGCCCTCGACAACGCGCTGCGTTTGCGGTAAAATAGCCTTGCCGCCGGAAGGCCGGCGGCAGGGGGTGCGCGCGTGAATATTTTTTTGATCCTGTCCTTTTTGTTTTTTATCGGCAGCAGCTTCGGCTGGGTGCTGGAGGTCTTTTACCGTCGCTTTTTTTCCTCGACGAACCCACAGCGGAAGTGGATCAATCCAGGATTTCTCGTCGGCCCGTATGTGCCGCTGTACGGCTTCGGCCTGTGCATCCTGTACGCGCTCGCGGGCTGTGAGGAGCACATCCCCATCGAGAATCTGACGCTGCGGCGACTCGCGCTGTTTGCCGTCATGGCGCTTTGCGTGACGGCGCTCGAATTCGCCGTCGGCGAGCTGTGCTTGCGGGTGATGAAGGTGCGGCTGTGGGATTACTCGGAAAACCTCGGCAATATCGGCGGCGTCGTCTGCCCCAAATTTTCGTTCTATTGGGCGGCGCTCAGCGCCGTGTACTATTTCTTCGTCCATCCCCGCATTCTGAACGCGCTGCAATGGCTCGCGGGCAATCTCGCGTTTTCCTTCGTCATCGGATTTTTCTTCGGCGTGTTTTCCATCGATCTCGTCTATTCCTCCGACCTGCTCGTCAAGATCCGGAAATTTGCGGACGACAACGACCTCGTTGTCAAGCTGGAGGAGCTGCGCGCGCATATCCGCGCGTATAAAGAGGAACGCCTTGAAAAGGCGCTGTTTTTTCTGACGATGCGCTCATCGACGTCGCTTGCGGAGCAGCTCGCCGCTTATCGGGACCGCCTGCGCGCGGATGCGGAGAAGCTGCGGGAAAACGCGCAGCACCTGCGCGCGAGCGTGGAGGAGAAGCTGCCGAAGAGATAGACGCCGCGCACGGGGGAGCATTAAAAGAGGGGAACGGATGCTCCCCCTTTTTATTTCCGATCGCCGCGGCTTTCGGGAGTTCGCTTCGCCGGTTTACGATTCCCGGTTTTTCTGCTATGATAGGTTAAACGTAGAAGCAAGCGGGGAGGGGAGAATATGCGGGCGACGATCAAGGACATTGCGGCGCGGGCGGGCACATCGACGGCTACGGTTTCCATGGTGCTCAACGGCAAGGACGACCGCATATCGCAGGGAACGCGCGCGCGCGTACTGGATATCGCAAAGGAGCTGCAGTACCGCCCCAACCAGGCGGCGATCAACCTCAAGGTCAATCGGAGCGGGACGCTGGGGCTCATCGTCTGCGACATACGGAACGATTATTACGCGAGCATCGCGCGCGGGCTGGAGGAGCGCGCGCGCAGATGCGGCATGAGCGTGCTGCTGTGTAATTCCGGCGATTCTTACGACCGCGAGACGGAGTATATCGAGATCCTCGACAGCAAGGGCGTGGACGGTATCGTGCTGGGTATGTCCTCAACGGGCAGTGCGCAAAAGGCGGCCCGGACGGTAGAGCTGCTCACGCGCAGGGATATTCCGTTTGTGCTGCTTGACCGCACTATGACCGGCCCGCGCTGCAACGCGGTCGCCATGGACGACGAGGCGGGGGGGCGGCTCGCGGCGGAGCATCTATTGGCGCTCGGGCATACGCGCATCGCCGCCATCACAGGGCCGTCCTATCTGTCCGGCTCCAGCCTGCGGCTGTCCGGGTTTCGGCAGGCGCTGCGTGCGAACGGCGTGCTGCTGGACGAGACGCGGATCGCAAACAGCGACTATAGCTACGACGGCGGCGCGGACGCCTGCCGCGCGCTGCTCAAAAAGGGCGGCTTCACGGCGTTGTTCGCCTTCAACGACATGATGGCGCTGGGCGCGTGCGGCGCGCTGAAAGGCGCGGGGCTTTCAGTCCCGGGCGACATCTCCGTCCTCGGCTACGATGATATTTTCCCCGGCCGCATCGCGGACGTGCCCTTGTCCACCGTCCGACAGCCCACCTTTGAGATGGGCGAGCGGGCTGCGCAGATCCTCTGCAATCTTTGTGCCGGAAACGCGCAGCAGCCGACCGTCGCCGTCTTTCCGCCGACGCTTGTCGCGCGCGCGAGCACGGCGCGTCTGCGGTGAGCGGGCGACGTGCATTCATAAAATGAGAGCGTCCCCCCAAGGCGTCCCTTTCTATTTGGGCGCAGAAGGCGCACAGCAGCGCGGCGTTTGATGCGCAAGGATTTGCGGACACGGGACAAATATAAAAGCGAGGCGTTGGCCTCGCTTTCTGCACTTACGCTGAATGTGGGCTATAACGGGGATCGTCCTACCACAAAAGGGGGATCATCCGATATTTCACCTTTTTCATATAGTCCTCATATCCGCTGAGACCGGCCCGGAGGACCTGTTCTTCATTCCGGATGCGCTTGGCGAGGATGAAGGGCAGCGGCGCCATGAATATAAACGCGATCCACGAGCCGAGAACGATCGGCATCATCGTAAAAAGCAGCAGTGTCGCCGCATACATGGGGTGACGCACAATACCGTACAGCCCGGTCGAAACGACCGTTTGATTTTCCTGGACCTCGACCGTGCGAGACAGATAAGCGTTCTCGCGCATTACCTCCACATAGAGAGCGTACGCGCAGATAAACAGCACCGACGCGATGATCACGACTGCCTTCGGCACGTGTGTCCAGCCGTAACGAAAATCCAGCCCCGCCGCCACGAAGCAGCCCGCGAACGCAACGCTTGAGATCAGAATAACCATCCTCTGCGCGTTTTGCGTTTCTTTGCTGTTCAAGCGCTTCGCGAGCAGCGCTTTATCCCTGACAAAGAGCAGAGCGCCGACCAAGAGCATCGGGATGAATAGGAGAGCGCAGAAAAGCAGCCCGTTCGGGTACATGAAGGTCCCTGCGGGAACGAACAGCAGCAACGCGATCGCCGCCGCGCCGCTGAGCAGCTTTGCAGCCGCCCTCAAAAGCAATTTCATATTTTCCCTCCGTCAAGCGGGCTCATTGTCTCGCTTGCGACTTATTCTAACATAGGGCAGCGTCGGCAGCAACAATGCATCCGAAGAAAAACATACTCAAGCGGGGGGAGCCATCGCGGTATGCTCATTTTGCGATGTGAGCTGACGAACAATTTCTATTCTACTGTAAATTCAGTCCATTCCATTTTGTTATATTGCATTACAGAATCCGACTTTCTCAGGCCAAGTTTCTCATAAAAAGGAATAGCGTTTTTGTTCGCTACCAGATATACCGCAATGTCCTTTTCTCCACCCGCTTCTTTATGTGCAATCCTCATAAGTTGTTTTCCAATTCCACGTCGTTCATAATCTCTGTCTACACCTAAATCTGTAATATACAGCCAATAAGCATAATCGGTCAGCCCAAATAATACACCAACGATGGAACCATTTTCATTCCTGGCAACAAGGCTCAAAGAAACGGTCTCCACAAGTTTTAATATTCTTTGATTAAACCACTCTTTCGGATACTGCGAACCTAAATCGGTTCTTTTTAGGAAATCTATATATTCATTTGCTGATATGCGCTCATTCTTAATTACAATTTTAGTATTGTCCATAAAAACAATCCTTCTCCCATTTCGTTGGGTTTTGATCGATGTATTGCCAAACCTCACGATGACCCTGTTCGTTTCTGATAATACGGTCGTTAAACGATTTTTGCCATATTGAAAACCCGATTTGTTTTGACGCCCAACGTTTCATCGAACCGATTATTACAGATAACGTAGGGGCGGATATTATCCGCCCGCTCTCATCAGACGTAATAAAAACAATCATATGCACATGGTCGGGCATGATGCAATATTTATCAACATATACATTTTCATAATGCGATGATATTTGTTCTATTGCGGTTTCCACGATTTTACCGTATTGTGATAATGGTGGTGTATTCGGGCGGATAATATCCGCCCTTGCATTCCACAACAACGCATTTCTATCGGCAACGCAAATTGTCACGAAATACGCGCCGCAGCCGGAATAATCATATCCCTCCAACCGCATTCTCTTTCGCTTCGGCAATTCCACGTCATTACCTCGCCAAATATAAATAGTCCTTAGCACACTATAGCATGACTTCAGACATAGAAAAACACCCAATCTCCGCTTGGCGGGAATTAGGTGCTTTTTGGTGGGAGAGGATGGATTCGAACCATCGAAGGCGTTGCCAGCAGATTTACAGTCTGTCCCCTTTGGCCACTCGGGAACTCTCCCATATTCGGTTTTCGGTGGAGCTGGTGGACGGATTCGAACCCCCGACCTGCTGATTACAAATCAGCTGCTCTACCGGCTGAGCTACACCAGCAGTTTGGACCGGCGCACGGCGCGGCCCGCTGCCTCCGTTTTCGGATGCTTGATTATTCTACCTTATTTGTGCGATGATGTCAATAGAAAAAAGCGCAGGGCGGGAATACCCGCGAAGCGGTTGCGATCGGGTCACAGAAAAAACAATTTTGCAACACAGGCGCCGCCGCGCGCCACTATAAGGGCATAAGGGAGGAATTTCGCATGAAAAAGAAACAGCTTCTGTTCCCGGCGCTTTTGATCGCCGCGCTGCTGCTGAGCGCCTGCAGCGCAAAGAGCACAGACAATTACAGCATGGAAGAACCCGACAAAATGTACATGGAGGAATCTTCCGCCGCGCAGGATACCGGCGGCGTTACCGCGGACAACGGCGCGGGCAGCGCCGCCGCGGGGAAGCAGGCGGCCTACGGCCAAAAGATCATCTATACGACCGATATGTACATTGAGACCAAGGAATTCGAGGACAGCTACAGCGCTTTGCTTGCGGCGGTCGAGCAGGCGGACGGTTATGTCGCCGCAAAGAATCTTTCGGGGGGCTATACGAGTCCGTCCGGCTATTACAGCGCCCGCAGCGCGGACCTCACGCTGAAGATCCCTGCGGAAAACTACGATGCTTTTCTCACTGAGGGCGCATCCTTCGGCAATGTGACGAGCCAGCGGGACACGAGCGAAGACATCACCTCAAGCTATATCGACACGCAAGCGCGTCTTGATTCGCTGAACGCACAAAAGGAGCAGCTCATGGCGCTGCTCTCGAAAGCGCAGACTGTCGAGGATATCATCACCATCCAGGACAAGCTCAGCGACGTCATCTATCAGATCGAGAGCTACACGGCGACGCTCAAGACCTACGACGATCTTGTCGCCTACTGCACCGTGACGATTTACCTTGAGGAGGTCACGACGATCACCGTGCACACGCAGACCTTCGGCGAGGAGCTCGTCGAGGCGATCAAGGGCTCCGGCCGTTCGGTCGTCAGTTTTCTGCGTGAGGCTGTCATCGTGCTGATCTATGTTCTCCCGTATCTTGTGATTCTTTTCCTCGCATTTCTGCTCGTGCGCAAGCTGGCGCGGACGGCGAAGGCAAAGAAAGCCGCGCGCGCGGATGCGCCGAAGCCCGACCCGGGCAGCCCGTTCGTCTCGGGCGGCAAAGACGGAGAGAAAAAATAGGAGCGAAGGGGCGGCCGAGCCGCCCCTTTCTTTTTTGCGCTTCTTGCGCACGGTTGCACGTTATGCTAAAATAATATGCGTCGACAGGCCGGCCT
>JAYFQJ010000121.1:0-23841 GCA_034927165.1 Oscillospiraceae bacterium | reverse complement strand
AACGAGGTTACCGTGTGCATTTTGTATCAAACTCGTGTCCTTCTCCAAATGGGGCTTTGCCCCGCCAGCATGGAGCATCCTTGCGGATGCTCCATGCTTTTTTGCAGTTGGCGTCTGACTGCGGAAGCGCTTATCATGGACGATACCAGAAAAAGGAACAGTTCTCTCCCCACGCCCCGCGAGAGAAGCGAGCTTCGGTTACATAAAGCTGCCGAATCCGCACAGAGGAATAGACCGGGCGGCGCTCGCCGGCGGGACTTTCGCGGCACGGGCTCGATTGACATTGCCGCTCAAAGTATTATACTGAAAAATATCAACATAAGCGCCGTCGTTATGATGCGCGGGCAGGAGCAAAGCATGGACGGGATCGCGGTTTTAATACCCTGTTATAATGAAGCCCCCACCATCGCCAAGGTGGTGCGGGATTTTCGCGCGGTTCTGCCGGATGCCGTTATATATGTCTATGACAACAACTCCACCGACGGCTCCGCCGAGCTTGCGCGCGCGGCGGGAGCCATTGTCCGCAGCGAGCGCAAGCAGGGCAAGGGCAACGTTATCCGCCGTATGTTTCGTGAGATTGAGGCCGCGTGTTATCTCATGGTAGATGCCGATGACACCTATCCGTCCGAGGCCGCGCCCGAAATGGTCGCGTGCGTGCTGGAGCGCCAGGCCGACATGGTGGTGGGCGACCGTTTATCCTCCACCTACTTTAAGGAGAACAAACGACCGTTTCACGGTTTTGGCAACGTGGCGGTGCGTGCCGCGACAAATTTCCTGTTTGGCAGCGACATACGCGACATCATGACCGGATATCGCGCTTTCAGTTATCTTTTTGTCAAGTCGTTTCCTGTGCTCTCAAAGGGCTTTGAGATTGAAACAGAGATGAGCATCCACGCCGTCGACAAGAATATGCGCGTGGAGAACGTCGTTATCGATTATCGCGACCGCCCGGAGGGCAGCGTCTCGAAGCTCAACACCTGTGGCGACGGGCTTCGCGTTCTCATGACCATTCTGCGGCTGTACCGCAGCTACCGCCCGTTGGGCTACTATACGCTCATCACCGTGCTGCTCGCGCTGATCGCCACCGGCTTTCTCATCCCCGTGCTCGCCGAGTATTTTCTCACCGGGCTCGTGCCCAAGCTCCCGACCCTCGTTGTGTGCTGCTTTGTTTATCTTGCGGCGCTGATGGCCTTTTTCTCAGGGATCATCCTCTCTAATCTGCGCCGCCGCGAGCGCCGCGACTTCGAGTATTTGCTCATTGAGGCGGAGCATCGCAGGAGCGGGAGCGGCGCGGGCATTCTCTGAAAAAGCTTGCGAAAGCGCCGGAAAGGTGCTAAAATAACAAAAAACAATATTGGACACGATACACGCTTCGGCAGATACGAAACCGTCTTTTGCCGCCGCGTGTATTTTTTTCGGCACATACGCGGGTATGTGTTTTTTTGTGCCCGAAAAAAGAGGAGAAAATAAATGACAGACACACGTTCAAACGACTTTCTCGTGACGCAGGGGATCGGAAAGCTCATGCGGAAGTATTCCGTTCCCTGCATCATCTCGCTGGTGACGGCGGCGCTGTACAATATCGTAGATCAGATATTTATCGCGAACGCCGACTATCTCGGCTCCTGCGGAAACGCGGCGAATACGGTGGTGTTCCCGCTGACGGTGGCCGCGCTTGCGGTCGCGGTCATGATCGGCGACGGCTGCTGCGCTTTTGTCAGCATATGCCTCGGCGCGAACAAAAAGGAGGAGGCCCACAAAAGCATAGGGAACGCGATCCTGCTGTGCGGCATCGGCAGCATCGTGCTGACGGCGGTCTACCTTGTTTTCATGGAACCGATCCTTGCGCTGTTCGGCGGCAAGGTCAATCAGGAGACCTACGCCTGTGCGAAGGAATACTTTTTCTGGATCACGCTCGGCATCCCGTTTTATATGTTCGGGCAGGCGATGAATCCCATCATCCGCGCGGACGGCAGCCCGAGATTCGCCATGCTCGCCACAACGGGCGGCGCGGTGTTGAATATGATCCTCGACCCCATTCTTATTTTCCCGCTGCACATGGGCATGACGGGGGCCGCCGTCTCGACCGTGGTCGGTCAGCTGCTGACCGCGGCGCTCTGCGCATGGTACTTGTTCCGCACGAAGGCGGTCAGGCTCGACAGGAGCAGCTTCCGCCTCCGGGGCGGCCTGATGAAAAGGTTCCTGCCGCTGGGCCTCACCAGCTTTCTCGCGCAGATCTCGCTTGTGGTATCCATGGCTGCTGTGCAGAATATGTGCACGAAATACAGCGCGCTGGACGCGGTCTTCGGACGTGCGGAATATGCGCAGATCCCGCTGGCGGTGCTCGGCATCGTGATGAAATTTTTCCAAGTCGCGATCTCGGTCGCTGTCGGCATGGCTGCCGGGTGCATTCCGATCGTCGGCTACAACGTCGGCGCGGGGCGCAGGGACAGGGCTAAGCGGCTTTTTACCCGCCTGCTCGCGGCGCAGGCGCTTGTCGGCCTCGCGGCGCTGACAGTCGTCGAGCTGTTTCCGGAGCAGCTCATCGGGATCTTCGGGGCGGCGGGCGAGAGCGCTTATTATACGGCGTTCGCGGTGAAGAGCTTCCGCGTTTATCTGTGCATGATGGTGCTCGCGACCGTCAACAAGGGGACCTTTATTTTTTTGCAGGCCCTCGGAAAAGCCGTGGAGTCCGCGCTGATCTCTCTGACGCGCGAGGTCCTTTTCGGCGTGCTGCTCCCGATCCTGCTGCCTGTTTTTTTCGGGCTGGACGGACTGCTGTATTCCTTCCCCGCGGCGGATATTCTGACCTTTTGCATCGCGGTCCCCGTCATCGCCCGGACGTACAGGGAGCTCAGCGGCGCGGCGGTCCGCCCGCTTCCGCAGACGGCATAAACGGATAGGCTGCCGCGCAAAAATGCGCAAAAAAGAAAGGCGCCGGAGCGCCTTTCTTTTTTGGCTGTGTGTATTTTCAGCGGCCGGCCGCGGCGACGAACGCTTCGAAGATCCTTTGCTGCCGCGCGCTTTTTGCGCCGAGGTGCTCCGGGTGCCACTGCACGCACAGTAAAAACGGATACTCCGGCGCCTCCAGCGCCTCTGCGAGACCGTCGAAGGAGACGGCGCTCACGCGCAGCGGGGCGGCGACCCGGTCGACCGCCTGATGGTGCATGGAGTTGACCGGCAGCGTCCCCGCGCCGACGACCGACGCGAGCAGGGTGTCCGGCGTGACGGTGACGTCGTGCGCGCGGCGCGCCATCTTCGGGACGTCGAAGTGGTTGAAGCTGCGCCCGGTGTCGACGCGAATATCCTGAAAAAGGGTTCCGCCGAGCGCGACGTTGATGATCTGCGCGCCGCGGCAGATGCCGAGTGCGGGCTTTTTTTCGCGCAGGACGGCGGAGAGCAGCGGAAGCTCGAATGCGTCCCGCGCAGCGGCGACCGCGCCGCAGCAGGCCCGCTTTTCCTCGCCGTAGCGCGCGGGGTCCACGTCGTCGCCGCCCGGGAACAGAAAGCCGTCATAATCCCGCGCACAGCGGTCGGCCGACGACGGATCGGGGTCGACGAGAAAAACGTCCGCGCCCGCCCGGGTCAGACAATCGACGTATTTCTTTTGTAAAAATCGGCGCACAAGGCCGTCGCCGAGGCGAACGAGCGCTATGCGCGGGCGGTCAGACCTTGACAAGCGCGCCCACCCCCATAAGGATCGATACGATCACGATCAGGATCCGAAACGGCGCCGTGCCGAGTCTGCCGCAGATGGGGCTCGCGCCCGCGCGCTTGCGGGAAATGCCGTACGCGGCGATGAGCATAAAACCGGACAGCATCGTCACGCCGGAAACGAGCCGGGTGAAGAACATAAAGCCGCCGATATTGAAGATCGCCATGAGGAAAGAGGGGGCTGTCGCGACGAGCCAGCAAAGGGTGCGATCCATGCCCGTCTGCTCGCTGACCATGTCGCGCAAGCTCAGCGAGATGGACCAGAAGGTGGTGATGAGCGCGAGAATGGTGAACAGATTGCCGATCCAGGCGGCGACGCCGCCGAGGCCGTTGCTCCAGCCGATCATGCCGACCTCGGTGATCTCACCCTTCGTCGCGGACAGCGCGCCGAAGGTGACGACGGCCACGAGCGCCGCGACGATCGACAAGCCGAGCGTTATGGAAAGGCGGATCCTCTTCGTGTCGCCGGACAGTCCCTTGACGGCCTGGATGACCGACTGGTTTGCCGACATCGCGAAGAAGACCATCGAGAACAGCGCGAGCACCGCATTGAAGGATTGGATATCCGTCGGCATCGGATTCTTTTCCGCGAACAAAGAGGCGACGCCGAGGCCGCCGATGACCGCGATGATGAGCGCCACAGTGATCTTTTCACTGACGCCGACCGCCTTAAGGCCGAAGAAGACGACGGTCCCGGCGGCGATGTAAAAGAGAATTTTTGCGACGGCATAGTTCAGGCCGAATACGGCGACGAGCACGTCGGCCGCGCCGGAGATGTATCCGCTGAGATTGATGATCATCGCGAAGCCGAACACCGCGAAGGCGGTGAGCGTCAGCGGCTTTTTGAATCTGCCGACGAATACGTAGCTCTCAAGACAGCCGATGATCTGCTTTCCGCCGCAGTTATAGGAGACCTCGGCGATCATAAAGTGATAAATCAGGTTGAAGAAAAACGCGAGCAGGATGATCGCGACGATCACCGGCACGCTGTTTTTGGAGGCGAGATACGGCACCGCCATGATGCCGCCGCCGATGCTGTGGCCGATAATGATGCTCGTCGCCTCCCAGAGCGTGAGCCTGGCTTCCGATTTGATTTCCATGCGCTGTCCCCTTTTCCGGATGTTTTTGCTGTTATCTTAATAATAGAGGAGAGCGGGGAAAGAGTCAATGCAAAAAGCGGGCCCTTTGGCGGGCGCACGCGCGCGCCGACCGGCGCGTTTCTTGACACCCCCGCCCGGAGGCGTATAATTAATTACATTAAACAGCACACAAGGGGGCGGGCGCTGTGGACGACAGACCTGTGCGGGAAAATTATTACCTCATTCTGAACAATCTCAACGAGCAGGAGACCGGCGTCGTGACGAGCATCGTCTCACACATCGAAAAGGGCGGCGCGCGCGTGGGCATCTCGCAGGTCGCAGCGGAAAACTATGTCTCCACCTCCTTTATCGTGAAGCTTTGCAAAAAGCTGGGCTTTGCGGGATACACGGAGCTTTACTATTATCTGCAGAAGAACAGGCCCGCCCGCGCGGCGGCGCCGCTCATGGAATACCCCGCGGACCAGTTTAAAAAATTTGTCGATATTCTCAGCGCGAGCCGCGATAAAAACGGCTTTGCCGTCGGCGAGGGCTTCGGCGACATCGTCGCGGATTACATCACGCAGCGGCTCGCCATCTGCGGCTTCCGGATGTTCAACGGCGTCCATTTTTACGACTATATGCTCTTTCGCGAGCAGGAAAAGAGCGGCAAGCAGGTCTTTACCTCCAACATCTCTCCCTCGTTCATTTTCGCCGTCTCCCAAAGCGGCGAGACGGGCACGGTGCTCAACAACGTCGGCCGCGCAAAGCAGCAGGGCTTCAGCGTCATCTCCTTCACCCGCGTGCCCGACAGCACCCTCGCGGGGATGTCCGACGCGCTGTTTCTGATCGACCCCGTGAAGCAGGTGCTCGTCGCCGAGATGCCCAACGCCTTCTTCGGCAAGGTCATCCTGCTGTTTGAGCAGCTGCTGAGCGACTATCTGCGCGATGAGCAGCAATAGAAAATACTTTACGAAAGAGTGCAAAATTTTCGGCCGGGGGCGTGGTATACTGAGCTTGTAAAAAAGGACAAGCGAGGCTGCCATGTTCTCACAGGTCGAAACCGTCGTCTTTGATTTGGATGGAACCATCTACCAGGACACCGAATTTCACCACTTGTATCTTCGGTTTCTTGTCGAGGAAACGCCCTATGCCGCGTGGGGCGACGCTTTGATCACCTTTTGTGAGCGCGTATTCAGCGGCGACGCATTGGTCATGAATAGCTTTTACCGAACCGCAAAGGGCGAATTTTCTCACCCCTGCGGTTTTTTTGATGCGCTCGAATCGCTGCGGCTCGACGCGTACGAGCCGGGTGCTTTTAATCTTGGCGACGCGTGGGCGGTCGTGGAGTATATCGGCCGTTCGCTCGGGCTGCTCGACAACGGCCGCCGGGAGGAGGTCTACGCTAAGACGCGCGCGGAGATGGCGGCGACGGGCCTGCGCGCCGACGCGCGCTTGCGCGAGAGCCTGCGCGCGCTGACCGGGCGCTGCGAAACGGTGCTCATCAGCAACTCCTATGAATCCACCGCGATGGACTTTTTGAGGGCGATCGGCTTTGACGACGTGTTTGCGCGCAGGGTCTTCAGCGCAAATAAGCCGGACGGTCTGCTCGGCGCGCTGCAAGGCGCGCTGCCCGACGCGCTCAAAAAGCCGCAGACCATCCTCTCCGTCGGCGATTTCGCCTACAACGATCTGCTGCCGCTGCGGGCGCTCGGCGCAAAAACGGTGTGGATCAATCCCTACCCGAATGTCGCGAAGCCGCCCTGCGACCTTGAGCTGAAGACAACAGCGGATCTCGCACAGCTCCTTGATTCGCTTTGTTGATAAAAAACAGGATGAAATAAGAAAGGACGAAAAATGAAGAAACTCATTGCATTGCTTCTCGCGGTCATGTTCACGCTGACCCTCTTCTCCGGCTGCAAATCCGGCAGCGACGCGCAGACGACCGACGACGCCGGCCTCGTCACGGAGCTGACGGAGCCCGTCGAGCTCGTCATCTGGAACACCTACTCCGAGCATCAGGCGGAAGCCTTCCAGACGATCCTCGACAAATTCAATGCGTCGCAGGATATGATCACCGTCACCGTCCAGACACAGCCCTATCAGGACTTTGAGTCCAAGCTCATGCAGGCTGTCCGCAACGGCTCCGGCCCCGACATCGTCAGCGCCTTCCCGACGGCTGTCGCGAACTACATCGACGAGGATCTCGTCGTCGACTTTGCGCCGTATATCAATAACGCGGACATCGGCATCGAGGGCTTCAAGGACAGCATCGTCGGCGGGCTCTACGACGAGATCACCCAGTGGGGCGGGGACAACGTCTATATGATCCCCATCATCGTCACGAGCGAGGTCCTCTTCTACAACAAGACCATCTATGACGAGCTCGGCCTCGAGGTCCCCGCGACCTGGGAACAGCTCGAAGAAAACAGCCGCGCGATCTATGAAGCGAAGGGCATCCCGGGCTTCGGCACCGATTCCGCCATCGACACATGGCAGGGCCTCATCGTGCAGAACGGCAGCGGCTACATCAACGCCGACACAAAGACCGTTGAATTCGACAACGACATCGCGCTCGGGCAGCTGACCTGGTTCAGCGATTGCGTCAAGGAAGGCATCTTCCGCCTCGTCGGCGAGGATTTCTACTTCTCCAATCCGTTCGGCTCCCAGGCGGTCGGCTCCTACATCGGCTCCTCCGCGGGCGTAGGCTACGCGCTGGGCGCCGCGGGCGACAGCTTCGAGGTCGGCTGCGCGCCGATCCCGCAGGCAGGCAATACGTCGTATATCTCCAGCTGGGGCGGCGGCTACGTCGCGTTCAAGACCACGGATGAGAAGGCGCTCGCCGCTTACGAATTCCTGAAGTTCTTCTCCCAGCCCGAGATCGCCGCCGAGTGGGCCATCGCCTTCGGCGCCACCCCCGCGTACACCGCAGCGGTCGCGCTGCCCGCGTATCAGGAGTACACCGAGACGAACATCGCCGCCAAGGCGCTCGCCGAGGAGATCCAGAACGTCGGCTATCTGAGCAGCATCACCGGCTCCGCCGCCGTGCGCACGTGCATCGACAAGATGGTACAGGAGGCCTGCACCGGCATCTCCACCCCGGAGGATGCGCTGAAGGCCTGCGTCGAGCAGAGCAACGCGGAACTCGCGCAGTAATTTTCAACTACGGCACAGCCGCGCGCAGGGAAAGCTCTGCGCGCGGCTGGCTCCATAAAGAGGGAAGATATGAACGAAAAGCGCACAGAGCTGACCGTCTATGCCGGCACCCACACCATCGGGGGCGTCATCTTTGCCGTCACCTGCGGGAAGGATCGCGTGCTCATGGAGATGGGCGCCGCCTACGATCCGGCCAGGGACGTCTGCGACGGCGTCGTCGAGCCGCGCCGCGTCAACTGGCTCGCCGACAAGCTGCGCCTCGGCTCGCTGCCGACGATCGACGGCCTGTTCGGCAAAAAAGATCTCGCCGGCTTTGACGGCGTGGTCTCCTATGAGGACAGCGACTGGAACACCGCCGTCTTCATCACCCACCTGCACCTCGACCACATGGCGCACATCGGCGCCGTCGCGCCCCAGATCCCCGTGTATATGCACAAAAACGCCCAGATCATCGAGCGGGCGCTCGAGACGACGGGCGAGGGCGTCGACAACAACGGGCGGAATTACACCGATCTGATCCCGAACGAATGGATCAGTGTCGGCGATATAAAGGTGCTGCCCGTGCTGACGGGCGACGTCAGTTATTACGATTTCGCATTTCTCATCAAGACGCCGGACGGCGGCGTCATCCACTGGACGGGCGACCTCACGCTGCACGGCGAATGCCGCGCGCTGAGCGTCGCGCAAATGGAGCTGCTCGAGCGGGAGAACGTCGACGTGCTGCTGTGCGACTGCACCTCCTTCATGGACAGCGTGCTGGGGCTCATGTACGACACAAAGGACCCGCGCGCCATCCTGCCGAGCCCCGACGTGCCGGCCGGTATGCTCTCAACGCCCGCGTTTTACGACGCGCTCGGCGAGAAGCTCGCCGATATCAGGGGCCTGTGCGTTTTCAACTATTACCAACGCGAAATGTATGACGCGGAAAAGTTTCTGCAGTGGGCCGACCGCTGCGGCCGCAAGTGCTGCTTTGAGCCCGACGCCGCGTACATTGTGTATAAATTTTTTAATATTAAACCGTATGTTTATATCCCGGACAGCGCGCGCTACGCCGAGGGCGGCCGCGCGGCGTGGGTGGACGAGCTGCTCGCGCACGCGACGGTCGTGACGCCCGACGAGCTCCGGGCGAACCCGGCGGGCTATATGGTGCAGAACAGCTCCCGCCACATCCTCGAGCTGTTCAGCCTGCCGAACGAGGGCGGCGTCTACCTGCACGCGGACGGCCTGCCCATCGGGGCGTTCGACCCGGCGTACGGGAAGATGCGCAGCCTTGTCGACCGCGCGGGGTTTGCGTATGTGACGTTTTTCTGTGAAAACTATTTCGGGCACGGCTATCCGTGCCAGGTCAAATACTTTGTCGACCGCGTCAACCCGCGGGTGCTCATCCCGTGCCATTCCTACAACCCAGAGCGGCTGCTGCCCAGGGACGGCGTGCAGCTCATTCCCGAGGAGGGCGCGACCTATATCCTGACCCCGGGCGAGGGACTTTGCAAAAAGAAAGCCGGAGGATTACAATGAAGCTGCTGGTATTTATGCTCGACGCGCTGTGTGCGAGCGACGCCGAATTTATGAAGACGCTGCCGAACTTTTCGAAGGTGTTTGAGAAGGGCTCGTATGTAAAAAGTCTCGAGCCGGTGCACCCGGCGCTGACCTACTGCTGCCACACCTCCATTCTCACGGGCAAGCACGTCGGCGGTCACGGGATCGTGCACAACGAGATCCTCGAGCGCGGCGGAAAAAGCGGCGCGCCGTGGCACGGCCTGCGCGCCGACGTAAAAGCGCCCACGCTGCTCGACGCCGCGCGCGACGCGGGGCTCAGCACCTGCTCGCTGAGCTGGCCGGTCTCCGGCGGGGCGGACTACACCTACAATATGCCGATGATCGTGCCGTACGGCTACACCGGCTATCACCCGGAAAAGTGGCTGGAGGGCACGGCCACGCAAAACCTCATGGACAAATATTTCTGGAAATACGGCCGCTATATCAAGGGCGAGGACCGCAGCCTGGACCTTCTGACGATGGCGCTCGCGCCGGACATCATCGAGGACTTCGGCCAGCCGGACGTCATGCTCGTCAAGATGTGCGATCTCGACTCGGTGCGCCACACCTACGGCGTTTACCATGAAAAGACAAAGGAGCAGCTGCGCAAGCACGACGAGGAGCTCGGCGTGCTGCTCGAGGCGATCCGCCGCTTCGGCGACCCGGACGACACCAACGTCGTCGTCATGGGAGACCACGGGCAGACCGACGTGTCGGACGTGCTGTATATCAACCGTCTGCTCGCCGACAACGGCTTTATTCAGACCGACGGCGCGGGCAATATGACTTCCTTCGACGCGTTTGCGCATTCGACGGGACTCGCGTGCCTCGTTGAGCTCGCCGACCCCGCCGACAAGGCGACGGCGAAGCGGGTGCGCGATTTTCTTGAGAGCTTAAAGCGGGACGAGAAGATACAGCTGCGCTATGTGATCGACGCCGCCGAGGCGGACGCGCTGTACGGCCTGCGCGGACCGTTCGATTTCGTCATCGAGAGCGACCGCGACATCTCCTTTTCCGAGAAGCTCGACACCGATACGCTGTGGGGCAGCACCGAGCCGGGCGACCACAAGACGGGCGCCGCGACGCACGGCAGCCGCCCCGACCGCGTGGAGACGACGCTGTTCATCGCCTGCGGCCCGGCGATAAAGACAGGCGCGGAGATCGACCGCGCGCGCATGGTGGACGAGGCCCCGACGATGGCAAAAATGCTGGGGCTTACAATGAAGGATACAGACGGAAGAATCATGGAGGAATTACTGCGATGAAAGTAACGGTCAGCGATCTCGTAAAGCGGTTTGGCGACACTGTCGCGGTCAACGAGCTGTCGGCGACATTTGAAAGCGGTCAGCTCGTCGCGCTGCTCGGCCCGTCCGGCTGCGGAAAGAGCACGATGCTCAATATGCTCTCGGGCATCCTGCCCGTAACGCAGGGCAAGATCTATTTCGACGACGAGGACGTGACCGATCTGTCCCCCGACAAGCGCGGCGTCGGTCTTGTGTTCCAGAACTACGCGCTGTATCCGCACATGACGGTGCTCGAGAACGTCTGCTTTCCGCTCGCCATCCAGCGCATCCCGAAAAAGGAGCGCGTCGAGCGGGCGATGGAATATGTCCAGATGGTGCACATCGAGGAGCTGCTCAAGCGCAAGCCCAGCGAGCTGTCCGGCGGCCAGCAGCAGCGCGTCGCCATTGCGCGCGCGCTCATCAAGCAGCCGCGATTGCTGCTGCTCGACGAGCCGCTGTCCAACCTCGACGCGAAGCTGCGCGTCGAGATGCGCGAGGAGATCCGCCGCATTCAGCGGAAATCCGGCGTCACGACCATCTTCGTCACCCACGACCAGGAGGAGGCGAGCAGCATCGCCGACCGCATCATGCTGCTGCGCAAGGGCGTCATGCAGCAGTACGGCGCGGTGCGCGAGCTGTACGGCGACCCCGCGAATCTGTTCGTCGCGGACTTTCTCGGCGCGCCGACCATCAACCAGCTGCACGGCGTGCGCACGGCGGACGGCGTGCGCATCAACGACGGTCCGACGGTCCGCTTTGCCGCGCAGAACGTGCCGCAGGGCACGCCCGTCGTGCTCGCCGCGCGCGCGGAGGCGCTCACCGTGGGCGGCGCGGACGCCCGCTTTGACGCGACGGTCGCGGACGTATATACCGCCGGCAAGGATATGCTGCTGCTGCTCGACGTAGCGGGCCAGACCTTCCGCGCGTATATCGACGCGGAAAACGCGCCGGAACGCGGCGCGGCGGTGTCCGTCGGCCTGAAGAAAAGCGGCGTCTTCCTGTTTGACGAGCAGACGGGGGAGAGATACCAATGAAAAAGAGCAAGCGCCGCGCCGATGACGAACGCGTCACGGCCAAAACCTTTCTGACGCCCGCGGCGTACCTTGCGCCGTTTATGGCGGGCATCCTGATCTTTACGGTCTGGCCGTTCATCAACGTGCTGCTCATCTCCTTTAAAGAGAATTACAAGATCCTCAGCCACAGCTACAGCGGCTTCGGCTTTGGCAACTATGAGGCGATCTTTTCCAACCCGACCTTTCTCAGCGCGCTGAAAAACACCGGCGTCTATGTGATCTGCGTCGTGCCCATCGCGACGGTGCTGTCGCTGCTCATCGCGGTGATGCTCAACAACAAGATCAAGCTGATGGGGCTGTTCCAGACGGCCTACTTTATGCCGATGGTCACCTCCGTCACGGCGGTCGGCCTCGTGTGGCGCTGGCTGTTCAACTACGATTACGGCCTTGTCAACTATCTGTCCTCGCTGTTCGGTGCAGAGCCGATCAACTGGCTAAACGACCCGAAATACGCGATGGTGTCGCTCGTTATTTACGGCGTGTGGAGCATGCTGCCGTTCACGATCATCCTGCTGCTGTCCGGCCTGCAGAACATCAACACCCAGTATTACACGGCTGCGCGCGCGGACGGCGCGCGCGCAGCCGATATCTTTTTCCGCATCACCGTGCCGCTGCTCGCGCCGACCATCGGCCTTGTGCTCATCGTCAATACCATCACGGCGTCCAAGGTGTTCATGGAGCTGTTTCCGCTGTTCAACGGAAAGCCCGGCCCCGCCTACTCGCTGTATACCGTCATCTACTTTATGTACGAGCAGTTCTATGTCAAGTGGAAGCTCGGTCCCGCCGCGGCGTGTGCCGTCGTGCTGTTTTTCATCGTGCTGATCTTCACGCTGCTGCAGCTGTTTGTGCAGCGCAAGTGGAAGAATTACTGAGGAGGGCGCCGGAATGAAAATAAAAACTGCGGAACGCATCAAAAAGACCGTTCTTTACGTATTGCTCGGCGTCGGCGCGCTCATCATGATCTTCCCGTTTTTCTGGATGATCCTGTCGTCGCTCAAGACGGCGGCGGAGGTCAACTCCACGCCGCCGACCTTCTGGCCGGCAACGCCGACGATCGAAAACTATTTCTTCGCGTTCAAGACCGCGCCCTTCGCACGCTATTTTCTCAACTCCCTGTTCGTAACCATCGCGTGCGTCACGCTGACGATGTTCACGACCATCCTCGCGGCCTTCGCCTTTTCGCGCTTGAAATTTCCGGGGCGCGACGTGCTGTTCTCCGCGCTGCTGTCGCTGATGATGATCCCGTTTGAGATGCTCATCATCTCGAACTACACGACGATGGTCGACTGGGGCCTCATCGACACGCTCGCGGCGCTGATCATCCCGTTCACCTCGAGCATCTTTTACACCTACATCCTCCGAAATTTCTTCCTGTCCATCCCGGACAGCCTGTACTATTCCGCCCGCATCGACGGCGCGTCCAACTGGGATTACCTGTGGCGCGTGATGGTGCCCATCGCGAAGCCCTCGCTCGTGACCATCGGGCTGCTCGACGCGATCACCTGTTGGAACTCCTTTCTGTGGTCGGTGCTCGTCATCAACAGCACGGAGAACCGCACGCTGCCGTTCGGACTGTTCGCGTTTACCACGGAGGGCGGTATCCGCTATGAGCGGCTGATGGCGGCGGCGACCATCGTCGTGCTGCCGATGATATTGCTGTTCCTGTTCGCGCGCAAGAGCATCGTGACGGGCGTGTCGAAGGGCGGCCTGAAGGGATAACTATGGCAATCGTAACGATCGATATTCTCGGACACGCCGACTTCGGCGGCGCCTTTCGCAAATGTCAGAAGGCGCCCGGCCTCGACGCATTTTACGGCGCGATACAATCGGTGCGCGCAAGCAACCCGGACGGGACGCTGCTGCTCGACGCCGGGGACAACTTCTGCCGTCAGCTGTGGAACGGGCGGACGGTCGTGGAGGGTCTCGCCGTCATCGGCACGGACGCGATGACGCTCGGCAACCACGAATTCGATTACGGCCGCGATTTTCTCGAGGACAACATCGCGGCGAGCCCCTTTCCGATCCTTTGCGCCAATGTGCATGAGCGGCAGACGGGGCTTCCCGTGCGCGGGACCGCGCCGACGGCGCTATTTGAGCGCCGCGGGGTGAAGATCGGCGTCGTCGGCGTGACGACGGAGTACACGCCCTACATGGTGGAAGCGTCGGCGTTCGCGCCCTATGCGGTGACGCCGGCGGCGGACGCCTGCAAAAAGCACATCCCCGCGCTGCGCGCCGCGGGCGCGCAGATCATCGTGATCCTCGCGCATCACCCGTTCTATTTTGAGGGCGGCGCCGTCAGCGGCGAGCTCATCGAGCTGCTCGACGCGCTCGATGGATACGGCGTCGACGCCATGATCGGCGGGCACATCCCCGGCGATTACGCGTGCGTCGTCAAAGACGTCGCGGTCGTCAAGGGCGGCTTCAGCGGCGCGTCTCTGTCGCACATTGCGCTCGACTTCGACACGGACGCGGGACAAGTCTCCGCGCGCCGCTGCGCGGTGCTCGACGTCATGCACGGCGGCTTTTCCGCACACGACGCGGCGGTCGACGCCTTTGCGAAAAAGGCGACGGGCGGCTTTGACTGGTTTTTCACCGAGCCGCTCGGAACGCTCGCCGCGCCGCTTCCCATGCGCCTGTCCGCCGAAAGCCCGCTGGGCGATTTCTTTGCGGACTGCGTGCTCGAGACGGCGAAAACGCAGTTCGCTTACATGAACGCGACGAGCGCCGGGCGGCTGCTCGAGGCGGGGCCTATCACGCGGGAAAACGTGCTCAACACGATGGGCTTCAACGATCCCGTCATGACGGCGGATATCACCGGCGCGCAGCTGTACGAGCTGTTTGAGCTCGTCTACGCGCCCGCGCGCTTCGGCAACAACGCGGGGCTCATCCACGCGGGCTTTGTCGCCGAGATCGACAACGCCGCGCCCGCCGGGCACAAGGTTGTGGCGCTGCGCCTGCCGGACGGCAGTCCCGTCGACAAGGCGGCGTCCTACACCGTTGCGTCCAGCCGCTACATGGCGTCGGGCGGCAACGACACCGGCGCGCTCGCGCGGCAGCTCAAGTGGACGGACACCGGCGTGCGCATGAACGATGCGATCTACGCGTATATCCAATCGCGCGGCACGGTTTTCCCGCCGCAGCCGGGGCGCCTTATCCTGCACGGCCGCCCGGAGAACGACAACGCGCCCTATTGAGAACGTACCCCGAAGGCCCCGCCCGCGCGGGGCCTTTTTATGCGCGGCGGCGGAGCCCGTCCCGCGGGCCGCAGAGCTTTTGAGGCGTGATGAGGCACAAGCCGGCCGCCTGCGGCGGAAAATCGACCGCTTACCGCCGTCGGGGTTGTGTTTTTCGCCGCCGCCGCGTATGCTGAAACTACAGGGGGAACGCGATGAAGGTGCGATTTGAAACAAGCGACGTTCCGGAGCTGGAAATCGTGATCCGGGGCGCGGACACGGACAGCGGGCAGGCGCGTCGGCTCATGAAGCTGCTCGGCAGCGGCGCGCAGCCCATTGTCGCCCGCGCGCAGGAGGAGAGCGTTCTGCTTGCGCCGCAGGAGGTCCTTTATGCCGAGACGGTGGACGACCGGCTTTGCGCGTGCACAGGGGACGCGGTGCTGCTGCTGTCCGGCACGCTCGAGCAGTTGGAAAAGGCATATGCCGCCGTCGGCTATTTTCGCTGCGCAAAGAGTATGCTCGTCAATCTGATGTATGTGGAGCGGCTGAGGAGCCAGCCGAACGGGCGCATACTGATAACGCTGCGCAACGGAGAGCAGCTTCTGGTCTCGCGCCGGTACGCGGCAAAGCTCAGAGAAAAAATCAAAACAGGGAGAGATACGGAATGAACTGGTACAAAAAGATGTATGTGTTCGCGTTGAACGCAAAGCTGACGATGGGCGTGTTCTATGTCGCGATCGTATTTGTGACGGCGGTCATCACGCTGTGCCTCGGCGGCACCGGCGTCAGCGCGTGGTCGCTGCTGTCCATGCTGCTCGCGGCGATGCTCATCGGCTTTTCGCAGGAGCTTTTGCTCGGAAACGCGGATTTCAGCGGCTCCGTCTTTTTCGGGCGCTCGATCCTCTGGGTCGTCTTCTCCATGGCCGTGACCCTCGGCGGCGCGCTGATCTTCCGCTGGTTCGCCGCGCTGCCCGCGTGGAGCGTGGCCGTGCTCGGCGCTGTAATGCTGTTCGGCTTTATCGCGATGCTCGTGAGTCAGAAATTCGAATGGGAGGCGGACGCGATCGGTTTGAACCGAGATCTGCGTCAGTATCAAAACGACGTACATGAGCAGCAGTAAGCAAAAAGCGTGGAGCTTCCCGCTTTTTTGCTCCGTTATGAGCGACAAATTTAAAGAGCGGGTTTTGTGCGCTTTAACGAAAACGCGCAGAGAATCTTGACGCGCCCGTGGCGCGTGCATATAATTATAAATGAAAACAACGCGCGCGGTTGCAAGTGGAAGCTTTCCGAAAATGGGATCCACGTGCGGCGGCGTAAAACAGAAAAAGCGACCGGCTGCAGGTGGGGCATACATGATAGTGGACCACGTACGGCGGGTCTTTTTTATTTTTAAAACCGTTTTCGTTTGCAATCATTCGCTTCGGCGAAACTAATATCGGAGGAATAGACCATGTCATTTTTCACTGAGCACGGTGCGGACGAGCCGCAGTATCACATTCACTGCAAGCAGGGCGATGTCGGACGCTACGTCTTTTTGCCGGGCGATCCGTTCCGCACCGACCTCATCGCGAGCTACTTTGACGACGCAAAGCTCGTCGCGCACAACCGCGAGCACAAGACCTGGACGGGCTATCTCGACGGCGTGAAGGTCTCGGTCACCTCGACGGGCATGGGCTGCCCGTCCACCGCCATCGCGCTCGAGGAGCTCATAAAGATCGGCGCGGACACCTTTATCCGCATCGGCACCGCCGGCCGCGTCGCGCCGGAGTCCTATGACGAGGCGCTCGACGGCATCATCGTCAACGCCGCGGTGCGCGACGAGGGGACGACGCTGCACTATGTGCCCGTGGAATATCCCGCGGTCGCCGACCGCCATGTCGTGGATGCGCTCGCGCGCGCGGCGAAGGCGCAGGGCCTCAATTATCTCGAGGGGATATCCCAGTCGAAGGATTCCTTCTACGGGCAGCACGAGCCGGACAATATGCCCGTCGCAAAGCGTCTGCACGAGCGCTGGGAGGCATGGGAAAAGAGCCATGTCCTCTGCTCCGAGATGGAAGCGGCGGCGCTGTTCGTCATCTCCTCCATCCGCGGGTGCCGCGCGGCGGCGATCATGGACTTTAAGGATATGGGCAAGACCATCGGCGTCGCGTGCGACGCGGTGCGCATCCTCGCGCGCGAGGACGGCGAGATCAAGGGCTGATTTTATTCGGAGGTTATGACAATGTCTTTCTTTACAGAACACGGCGCGGACGAGCCGCAGTATCACATCCACTGCAAGCAGGGGGACGTCGGCCGGTACGTATTTCTGCCGGGCGATCCGTTTCGCACCGATCTTATCGCGAGCTTTCTCGACGACGCGAAGCTCGTCGCGCACAACCGCGAGCCCAAGACCTGGACGGGCTATCTGAACGGGGAAAGGGTCTCGGTCACCTCGACGGGCATGGGCTGCCCGTCCACCGCCATCGCGGTGGAGGAGCTTATAAAGATCGGCGCAGACACCTTTATCCGCATCGGCACGGCGGGGCCCGTCAAGGATCCCGCAGATCCGGACAAGTACGACGGCGCGATCTGCACCGCCGCGGTGCGCGACGAGGGGACGACGCTGCACTATGTGCCGGCGGAATATCCGGCCGTCGCGAACCGCTTCGTCGTCGACGCGCTCGCAAAAGCGGCGGCGGCGCGCGGCCTCAATTACCTGGAGGGGATCACACAGTCGAAGGATTCCTTTTACGGCGAGGTAGACCCCGACTCCATGCCTGCGGCGGCGCGGCTGCACGAGCGGTGGGACGCGTGGGTGAAGGCGGGCGTCGTGTGCACCGAGATGGAATCATCCGCGCTGTTCGTCATCTGCTCCATCCGCGGGTGCCGCGCGGGCTCCATCATGAACTGGGGCGATATGAACGAGACCATTTCTACGGCGTGCGATGCCGTGCGGGGGCTCATCGAGCAGGACAAACAGCAGGGCTGAGATACGGAATAAAGCATCAGCTGCGGCAAGCGGAAGCGGGAGACCGGATCCGTGCCGCAGCTGTTTTTAATGAGGGGGAATCTATGCAGAACTGCACGGCGGGCGAGGTGCTCGCGCTCAGAGAAAAAAATTACCGGCGCAACTATATCGCGCTGCTGCTGGAGGGCTTCTTTTTCAGCTTTGCGCTGACGATGTTCTCCTACACGACGGTGCTGCCCATCTATGTGTCGAAGCTGTCCGACAACGCGATGCTCATCAGCCTTATCTCCGTGCTCTACTACGGGCTCGGGTACGGCTCGAGCATATTCTCCGCCGTCATCGGCGTCAACGCAAGGAGCCCGAAGTGGTCCTCCATCCTGGTGTGCAGTCTGCAGCGCGTCGGCTTTATCCTGATCTTTCTGTCGACCTATATGACGACGGGAGACACCGCGCTGGCGCTGACGCTGTTTTTCTTCTCCTTCGGCGTCTATTCCGTGTCGGCGGGCATGGCCTCCCCGATGTTCGCACAGCTGGTATCGACCGTTATCCACCGCAACACGGGCGGGTTTTACGGCAGCTATACCGTCGCGGGCGCGCTGTCCGGCGTGCTCGCGTCGACGGTCATGACGCGCATCTTTGAGAGGTGCGGCTTTCCGGGCGATTATCGGCGCATTTTTCTCATCGGCACGCTCGCGGCGCTGGCCGCCTCGGCCATCGTCGCCGTGGGGATAAAAGAGGTGACCGCCGACCGCTCCGCGGAGAAGATCCGTTTTCGCGAGCTGTTCCAGCTGATGGAGGAGCTGCTGAAAAAGGACGCCGCCTTCCGCGGCTATGCTCTCGTCAAGGCGCTCGTGGGCGCCGCGGAATTTTCCATCCCTTACTTTATCGTGAAGGTCGGCGCGCTCACCGACGCGCCGGCGGGCTTTGTGGGCACCATGACGACGGTGCTGCTCGTGTGCAATATGCTCGCGGGCAAGGTGATGGGGTGGCTGGGCGACCGGCGCGGCCCGCAGGTCATGCTCACGGCGGCGTGCGCGAGCGGCGCGGCGGCGGCGGCCGTCGCGCTGTGGATGCCGGGCTATCTGTGGAGCTTCCCGCTGTTTTTGTTCGTCAGCCTCGCGTCGCAGGGCGTCTATCTGTCCGGCAGTCTCGCGGCGATCAATTACTCAAAACGGGTGCGCACGCCGCTCTACTCCGCGCTGCTGGGCCTCGTCTCCTCGCCGGTATACATCGCGGCCTCGCTGCTCGGCGGGCTGCTTTCCGGGAGGACGGGCGTCGACGCGGTCTTCATTGCGGCGCTGGTCGTCTATGCTCTGTGCGCCGAGCTGAGCTTTGCCTTTTCAAGGAAAAGACGGGGAGAGCAGACGCAATAACCCGGAGAAGCATCGATGGTAATTCGGATAAAAAAGAGGACCGCCCCCGGCGGTCCTCTTATTATAAATCTGCTCAGCTGAACAGATTGCTATTGATATAAATATTGTCGGGAGAATAATACTTGCGCGCACGCGCATCCTCCGTCACGGTGTACGCTTCACCGCCGGCTGTCACATAGGTGTCGAAGCGGTCGGCGGCGGCGCCCTCCACAACATAGGCGTTATAATCGCTGAGCGCGCTGTCTTCGGCGTCGGTGCCCTTGACAAGGAACACGTAGGTGGCGGAGCTTCCCTTGTAAACGCCGAATTCGCCGGCGGACATCGACAGGGCCATTGTGACGAATTCCGCGTCGAAGTTGCCGGTGAGATCGGATACGATGCTGTCCGCCGTGAGGGTCGTCTGATAGTTCTCCGCATCCGCCTGCAGCGCGCTGTTGGTCAGCGCATAGACCTGATCATAATGGGAAAGGTAAGCGGCCTCAAGGCTGTTTTTTGCTTTCGCCGTGTCGAGCATCTCATCCGCGATGCCCTCGAGCAGCGCGGTCGTATCGCTCGTCAGCGTCAGACCGTTTTCGTCCGCCGTGGGGAATTCGATGTAGTCCACGCGGGTGAAATGCTGCAGATAATAGTCCAGCTTTTCCTGGGCATCCAGCGCCATCTCGCCCCCGTCGCCGTACAGCGCGGAGAGCACGGCGCTGCGCTCATACTGATTGGCGTACAGCTTTTCAAAGCTATCGTAGCTGATGCCGTTTTTTTGGTAATTGGTCGCGTAGTTCTGCCAGTAGTTGGAGGCCATATACTGGACATACCAGCTGTCCGAATCGTTCTCCGCGAGACCCAGTCTCTCGTACTCACGCTCTACAAAAACATAGTTGCGGCACAGCTCCACCGTGCGGTCGTTCACAAACTCCCGGACGGTCCGCCCGTCGTCCATCGTCTCGTCGAGGATGGAAATTGTATAATAGTAGCTCATTTCCTTCGCGCTTGCCGCTTCGCCGAGCGCCTGCAGCTGCAGCGCGAGATAGACGCCGGCGGGAAATTCATAGCCGTCGATGTCGAGAACGGTCTCGGGGTTGTAGCCGCAGCCGCACAGCGCCGTGAGAAGCACCGCCACGGTCAGCAGCGCACAGATGATCTTCTTGATGCTCAATTTTTAATCCTCCGCAGAGAAATAGTTGATCGGTTATCCAAAATATTATACACGAAGCGCGGTGCGATAGCAAGGAAAACCGCACAGCGGGCAGTATCAACCGGGATTTTCCATCGAAGCGCACAGCGCGTCGTAGTCGCTTAAAAAGTTGAGCGCCGTCTCGTCCGGCTCCTCGCCCGCGCGGCTGTATGCCGTGACATAGGCTTTTCCCTTCGCCGTCAGCAGCACGCGGCGGTCGTTGGTGCGGATGAACTGCCGCACGACGGCCTCGTCGATAACGTCGGAGTAAAGCAGCACGGATCCTTTTTGAGGCGAGGATATCTCATAGAATCCGTGCTTGCGGCCAAGCACGCGCGCGAGCGAGATGCTCGCGAGCGCCGTGACGCACGCGGGCGGCGCGCCGAAGCGGTCGAGAAACTCCGCGAGCACGTCGGCGCGGTCGGCCTCGCTTTCGATCGCCGCGACACGCTTGTACATCTCGATGCGGCTCTCGCTGTCCGGGATGCTGCTCTCGGGAATATAGGCGCTCACGGCGAGGTCGACGGTGCATTCCTCCACCTTCGGCTTGCGGCGGATGCCGCGCTCGTCGTCCACAGCCTCATTGAGGATGCGCAGATACGTGTCGTAGCCGACCGCCTCCATATGGCCGCTCTGCCGCGCGGACAGCACGCTGCCCGCGCCGCGGATCTGCAAGTCGCGCATGGCGATGCGGAAGCCGCTGCCGAAGCTCGTGAAGTCGCGGATGGCAGACAGACGCTTTTGCGCGACCTCGGTGAGGATGCGGTCGCGGCGGAAGGTGAAGTAGGCATAGGCGCGCCGGGAGCTGCGGCCCACGCGTCCCCGGATCTGGTAGAGCTGTGAGAGCCCCATGCGGTCGGCGTCCTCGACGATGAGAGTGTTGCAGTTGGGCACGTCGACGCCCGTCTCTATGATCGTCGTGCACACGAGCACATCCGTCTCGTGCGCGATGAGCCGCCGCCACACATCGGACAGCGCCTCCTGCTCCAGCTGCCCGTGCGCGACGTCGACGACCGCGTCGGGCAGCAGCTCGCGCAAGTGCGCCGCCGTGCCCTCGATGGAGTCGACGCGATTGTGCAGGTAATAGACCTGCCCGCCGCGGGAAAGCTCCCGCCGCACCGCGTCGAGCACGAGCGCTTCGTCATATTCAATGACGAACGTCGCCACGGGGTAGCGGTCGGTCGGCGGCTCCTCGATGACCGACATATCGCGTATGCCGCTCATCGCCATATTGAGCGTGCGCGGGATGGGCGTCGCCGACAGCGTGAGCACGTCGACGCCCGCGAAGGTCTCCTTGAGGGACTCCTTGTGCTTGACGCCGAAACGCTGCTCCTCGTCTATGATGAGCAGGCCGAGCCTGCGGAACTGGATATTTTTCTGCAGCAGCTTGTGGGTGCCGATGGCGATGTCCACCGTGCCGTCCTTAATGCCGCGCACCCCCTCGCGCAGCTCCTTCGCGCCCGAAAAGCGCGACAGCATCGCGACGTTGACGGGGAAGCCGTCCAGCCGCTCGCGGAAGGTCGCATAGTGCTGCCACGCGAGGATGGTCGTCGGCACGAGCACGGCGCACTGATAGCCCGCGCTCACGCACTTGAACGCGGCGCGCAGCGCGACCTCCGTCTTGCCGACGCCGACGTCGCCGCACAGCAGCCGGTCCATCGGGCGGTCGCGCTCCATGTCCCGCTTTATTTCCTCCGCGGCGCGCAGCTGCTCGTCCGTCTCGTCATACGGAAAGCGCGCTTCAAAGTCGCGCTGCCACTCGTCGTCTGTCGGAAAACCGACGCCGTCCGCCTGCTCCCGCTTTGCGTACAGCGCGATGAGCTCCTTCGCCATCTCCCGCACCGAGCGGTAGACCGCCTGCTTGGTCTTTGCCCATTCGCCGGAGTTGAGCTTTGCGAGCTTTACGTTTTCCGGATCGCGCGGCGAGATATACTGCGACACCATGTCGAGCTGGGTGACGGGGACGTACAGCGTGTCCTCCCCGCGGTAGTTGATTTTGATATAATCGCGCACGAAGCCGTGATGGTCGATGCGGTGGATGCCGCCGTATATGCCGATGCCGTGGTTGACGTGGACGACGAGATCCCCCTCGTGCAGATCCTCGAGATTTGCGATGGCGCGCTCGTCTGCCGGGCGCTTTCTGCGCTTTTTCTGCGCGGACGCCTCGCGCTTGGAGGCGAGCACGCACAGCTTCGCCGGGGCGATCTCAAAGCCGGTCGTCAGCGAACCGACCGCGATCCCGACGCAGCCGCGGTCCGGGCCGTCGCCGAGCGCCGCTGTAAAGCCCGCCGCGTCGAGATCCGCGACGAGCGCCGCCGCCGCCCGGGTCGTCGGGACATAGACGACGCAGGCAAAGCCGCGCGCGATATAATCGCGCACGTCGTCGTTCAGCACCGAGAACTCGCCGCCCCACAGCGGCAGGATCTCTCCGCCCAAATTCGAGAGCGACGCGAGCGGCGCGTCCACGGCGCGTGTAAAGACGTCGCTGTACACGAGCGCGCGGCTGCCGAGCGCGGCGGAAAGCTCCGCATAATAACGACCGAGCGCTTTATCGTACAAGCCGTCCTTCTGCAGCGACAGCAGTTCGGCCGTCGAGGTCTCCGCAAGCGACTTCGCGCGCGCAAATATCGCCTGCGGATCGCTCAGAACGGCCGGCGCGGCGGGAAGATAATCGCTCAGCAGCGCGGGCCGCTCGTAAAACAGATGCAGATAGCGGTCGGTACACGCGGGCACGACGCCTGCCGTGAGCTTCTGCGCGTCGCGCGACAGAATGCCGCACAGCGGCTCCTGCGCCTTTTGCGCGAGCGCCTCCATGCGCGCGGCCGCCGCCTGCGCGTCCCGGAAGACGACCTCGCGCGAGGGGGTGATGAAAACGCGGCCGATGCGGCCGGTGCGCCGCTGCGTCTCCGGATCATATTCGTAGACAGCGTCGATCTCGTCGCCGAACAGCTCGATGCGCACGGGCGCGTCGCGGTGGACGGGGAACACGTCGACGAGGCCGCCGCGCACGGCGAACTGACCCTTTCCCTCGACGCGGTCAAAACGGGAATAACCCGCCTCCACGAGCCGGCGGGAAAGGTCCGCAAGATCCAGCGTTCTGCCCTTTTCGATTTTGACGGACAGCGCCTTGTAAACGTCGCGCGGCATGGTGTACTGGCACAGCGCCTCCACGCTGCAGCACACGACGTCCAGCTCGTTTTCGAGCAGGTTGCCGAGCACGAACAGTCGCGCTTGCTCCGCGTCGTGCGACAGGCCCTCTACGTCGTGCAGAATGAGGTCCCGCGACGGGAATACCGCCGCCCGCTTGCCGAGCGCGGCGATATCCGCGGCGGCGGCGCC
>JAYFQJ010000120.1:0-2623 GCA_034927165.1 Oscillospiraceae bacterium | reverse complement strand
CGTTCCTCGACTCTGTATTCGCAACCTGACGGCTGCGGCAACCACGCTCCCGACAGAAGCCAAGGCTTCCGTCGTGCCCGTGGTTATGGAGAACTAATTTTCACCGTGCGAGTGTCCAACTTGCACTTGCAATTTTCGCTTGAAAAACCTTCTCAGAGTTGCGATAATAGAATAGAGAGAAAATCTCTTAACGGAACCGGGGGAACAAAAATGCAGCAGAGTATACTCAAATTGAACAGCGTGATCCTCGCAGCCGGCGAGGGAAAGCGTATGCACTCGACGTCGTCCAAGGTGCTGTGCGAGGTGGCCTTCAAGCCGATGCTCGCGTGGGTCGTGGACGCGGCGAAGACGGCGGGCATCGAAGATATCTGCGTCGTCGCAAACAGCGACGACGTGCGGCAGGCGGCCGACGGCTGCACAATATGCGAACAAAAAGAGCGTCTCGGAACGGGGCACGCGGTCATGTGCGCGAAGGGTTTTCTGGAAGCGCGCGCCGACGGCAACACCCTTGTGCTTTGCGGAGACGCTCCTTTTATCGACGCGGACACCATCGCCCGCTCGCTTGACGAGCACATTCAAAACGCAAACGCCGTGACCTGCATCAGCGCCGTGGTCTCCGACCCGACGGGCTACGGGCGCATCGTGCGCCGCGAGGGGCGCCTCGCCGCCATCGTCGAGCAGGCCGATTGCAACGACGCGACGGCGGTCATCTGCGAGATCAATTCCGGCGCATACTGGTTCAGGACCGACGCGCTGCTCGAGGCGCTCGGCGCGATCAAAAACGACAACGCGCAGGGCGAATACTATCTGACCGACGCGGTCGCCATCCTCATCAAATCCGGCGGGCGCGCGGGCTGTTTCACGGCGGCTTCGGCGGACGTGGCGCTGGGCGCCAACCGCCCCATCGACCTGCTCAACCTCAACGATATCGCGAGCGAGCGCGCCATCGCCCGCCATCTCGACAACGGTGTGCGCTTCGTCAAGCGCGACGGCATCATCATCGGGCCGGACGTCGTCATCGAGCCGGGCGCGGTCATCATGCCGGGGACCATCCTGTATGGCAAAACCTTCATCGGCGCGGGCGCGGTGATCGGGCCCAATTCGCTCGTCAGCAGCTCTTCCATCGGCGCGGGCACCCATTTTAATTCGAGCCAGGCTTATAACTGCACCGTCGGCCGCCGCGCGACCATCGGCCCGTATGTGCAGATCCGTCCGGATTCCGTCATCGACGACAAGGTGAAGATCGGCGATTTCGTCGAGGTGAAAAACTCCCACATCGGCGAGGGCACCTCGGTGGCGCACCTCACCTATGTGGGCGACGCGGACGTGGGAAAACACTGCAACTTCGGCTGCGGCGTTGTCTTCGTCAACTACGACGGAGAAAAGAAGAGCCGCACCGTCGTGAAGGACTACGCGTTCATCGGCTGCAACAACAACCTCATCGCACCCGTCACTGTCGGCGAAGCGGCCTATACCGCCGCGGGCGCAACCATCACAAAGGACGTGCCGGACGGCGCGCTCGCCGTGGGGCGCCCAGAAACGCGCGTCATCGAGGGCTGGGCGGCGCGCAAGCTGAAAAAATATATCGAGAAGCAGAACAAAAAATAGAGAACAGATAAGGGGAAGCGTTATGAATCTGCATGGAAGGGACATCAAGATTTTCGCGGCGAACTCAAATCCGAAGCTCGCGAAGGAAATGTCGGAATATCTCGGGCTGCCGCTCGGGAAAAGCGAGGTAGGTCTGTTCAGCGACGGCGAGATCTCCGTTTCCGTCTATGAGTCGGTGCGCGGCAGCGACGTGTTCGTCGTTCAGTCGACGGCGGCGCCCGTCAACCGGCACCTCATGGAGCTGCTTATTATGATCGACGCTTTCAAGCGCGCGTCCGCCGGCCGGATCACGGCTGTCATGCCGTATTACGGCTACGCGCGTCAGGATCGCAAGGCCAAGGGACGCGACCCCATCTCCGCAAAGCTCGTCGCGGATCTGCTGACGACCGCGGGGGCCGACCGCATCCTCACGATGGACCTGCACGCGCCCCAGATCCAGGGCTTCTTCAACATTCCCGTCGATCATCTCGTCGGGATGCCCACCCTCTCCCCTTATTTTGAAGCAAAGTTCAAGGACCGCAAGGAAAACGTGGTCGTCATGTCGCCGGACATCGGCTCCATCAACCGCGCGCGCCAGTTCGCGCAGCGCCTCGATCTGCCCATCGCCATCGTCGACAAGCGCCGCCAGAAGGCCAACGAGTGCGAGGTCATGAACATCATTGGCGACGTGGACGGAAAGGACATCATCATTTACGACGACATGGTCGACACCGCCGGCACACTGTGCAACGCGGCGCTCGCCATCAAGGCGAAGGGCGCGCGCTCCATCAGCGCGTGCGCGACCCACGCGGTGCTGTCCGGCCCGGGCGTAGAGCGCATCCGCAACAGCCCCATCGAGGAGCTCGTCATGCTCGACACCATCGCGCTGCCGCCGGAAAAGCAGGACCCGAAGATCAAGATACTGTCCTGCGCGCCGGTGTTCGCCGAGGCCATCGCGCGCATCTATTCCGACAAGCCGATCTCCCCGCTCGTGAACTGAAGCTTGAGAAGAGGCCCCGTCCGCACGCGGGCGGGG
>JAYFQJ010000040.1:0-7351 GCA_034927165.1 Oscillospiraceae bacterium | reverse complement strand
TTTGTGGGGAAGCACATTTTATTGCGGCAGACAGACCAGAGCATCCGATCCGTTTTTGTAAAAGAGGCTGTAGCCGTAGATCTGCTCGCGCTCGAAGCCGCGCTCCAGCAGGCGCTGTACGGTGTAGTCAATGTTCTCTGATGCTCCCCCGCGGTATGCCGTACTTTGCTTTTTGCCCTTTTATTTGTTTATCGAATCGTTATCCGCAAATTGAACCGGATGTACAAAAAATTTGTGCATATGTTTTTCTATTCCCATTCTTTCCAGTCAGTCAAATTCATCCACTCAGATATGGGAACTTTACTTTCGCCGAAGCATTGGTTGAGTGAAATATTGCGATAAGGGTTATAAATTGCGTTTTCTTCCCTTCTTCTCTCTGCTGTGGATTTCCGGATCCTCTCTCGAACACGATCGCGGCGGCTTGCTTTTCCGTTAGTATGCATCTCAGCGCAATAAGCAAGGACGCACTCTTGAAATTCATCCTCCGAAAGCTTCTCCTGTAGGAAGGGGCTTATAATAAAGGCAAATTCTTTTGGCATTGCCTTTATTTCTTCTGCGTATTTTGGAGCCCTGCGGAGGACTTCCTCAAAGGGTTTTCTACATATTCCCCCTGCCAAACCCCTAGTGCTTCGCTGTACCATACTTCGTATCTTGCCGGTAATTTTTTGTTGTGGTCTTTTAATATCTTCATGCACCCAATGGATTTCATGGAGCCGCTTTTGGGAACTTTCCATCCATCGCCTTCACCTATTTCACTTATACATAAATATTTGCTCTCTTCTGTAAAGCTGATATCTATCATCTTTCCGCACAAGCTCTTTGACAACCTTCCATTTAAATTGAGCCTTCCGTTCTCAAGAATACTTACAGCAAGAAGATCGCGCTGCCTCGATGGTGGCGAGATATGGACTGTAAATTGCTCCAGCGGTATGTCTTTTCTTTGGTTCATATTCTTTGATCCTTTCTTGTTTTGTGCTAAGGCACTTCACTAAAAAAGAACAGTGTCGGGCTTGCATGGGCACGGAATAGAGCATACGAGGTACAACAAACCACTGCAACGGATGAAGCGGGTGATAGAGAGGGCAGAATTGGCACCGCGGAAGGAAAGATTTAGTGTTGTGATCAATCCCACAAGTCCGGTTAAGTCGTCGCGGTTGTCCTTACAAGAAGGGCGAGCAGATTCCAGATGCTCATAAATCACCTCTTAATGCAGGACCTCGCCGGTCAGCTGCTCGGTCGCACTGCGGACGACGGCTTCCCCGTTGTCGATAAAGGCGTCGCGCATATGCTGTGCAATCTCCAACGTCGGCGCGGCGAGGCGCAACGAAAACAACTCGCCGCCCTGCTGATCGAACAGGCTGCATTCGACAAGATAATCCAGGTCGCGGTGCAGGATGCGTGTGTGGTGAACAGCCTCGTTTTTTCTGCGCTTCCACAGCGCGGCGGCACGCGCCGTCACGCGCTCGCGCACGGTCAGCGGCACGTCGCCGCAAAGCTGCGCGGCAATGCGTTTGCCGGAATCCGTGACGGAGTAGCATTCATTTCCGCTCTGCAGCAGGTGTCCCGCCGCTTCAAGATCGGACAGAGCGTCCGCGCATTCAAAATAATTGGCATAGCCGTTTTCCGTGAAAGCCGACAGCAGTACCGCCTTTTCCACCGGCTCACCGAGCGCCCGCAGCACGCAGCACAGAAGGATCTTTATCTCCGTGTGATCGGTAAGCCCGCCGGGAACGACGCCGGCCGTGAAGGTGCCGTTAGCCATGATGCACTCCTTTCAATATGATTGCATTCTCTTTTTTATCAAAATAATTATAGCACGAAAGAGCGGAGTTGTCATTTCGCGCACACCGGAATCCGCGTCGCGCGGAAAATAAAAACCGCTCGCCGACCAATTTGGGCGGCGAGCGGCGGAGCGTTGCATCAGTCCTGCAAAAAAACCGTTTCGACCGTTTTGACGCAGCCCGGCGGCGAATAGACAAAGCGGTCGATATGCTCTCCCGTGAAGAAGTAGGAGAAGCCCCTTTGGGCTGGGGGCAGGGGATAGACGTCGGTGACGGCAAGCTTTACCTTCAGCTTGTCGGGCAGGATGCTCTTGATGTAAACGCTCGCGGCAAGACCGGCTTGCGCGCCGTCAAACGGCTCGGCAAGGCCGGTGAGATTGGGCGTCAGTTCGATGAAAACGCCGTAGGCTTCTACGGAGCGCACGATGCCTGTGACCGTCTCGCCGGCGGAAAACCCCGCGGCGGTTTCCGCAAAGGTGCCGAGAAGTTCTTTGTGCGTGAGCACGATGCGGCCGCGCTCGTCGCGCGCGCGCACGGCGCAATACAGCGCGTCGCCTGCGCGCAGGCGCTCGCCGGGATGCGCGACGCGGGACACGGCGATGGCGTCGAGCGGCAGCAGCGCCGTAATGCCCCGCCCGATATCGATAAAGCAGCCGAAGCGCTCCACGTGTGTCACGCGACAGGGAAGGATGTCGCCGGGAACAAGCAGGGCAACCACGTCGTCCGCGTAGGTCTGCTGCGCTGCGCGGCGCGATAATACCACGACCGGCTGGCCGTTCTCGTCTTCGGCGAAGCCCGTGACGAGAAAACATACCGGCTTCCCTACGCGGGAAATGACGGCGATGTCCCGCGCGGTTCCCTCACGCAGACCGACGGCGCATTCGTAGTAGGGTATGACGCCCTTGATGCCGCCGAGCGGCACGATCAGGTTTTTGCAGCGGTCGAAGGCGGCGGCGCGCGCCTCCAGAACAATGCTCTGCGCGCAGGCCTCCTCAAGCCCCGCGCGGTCGCGTGTCAGCCGGGCGTTCTGCGCGCCGGACAGGAGACTTCCCTCGCAGCATTCTTTTCTCATCATTTGCACACCTTTTTGAATTCTTTGGTCTATCTATATGCGCGCTCAATTGCGCCGTAAGACAAAATATGATAGAATATAGAAAACTTTCATACGGAGCGGAAGCGGCAATGGACGTCAAGGTCGACGACAGATTGTTGGTCAAAAAGCCGCATCCCTGCGGCAGTAAGGAATTTCTCGTGCTGCGCGTGGGCATGGATTTCAGGATCCGATGCGCGGGCTGCGGACATGAGATCCTTTTGCCGCGCGCAAAAATTGAAAAAAATATCAAAAAAATCATTTCTTCCAAAGGTGAATAAGCTGTATGTTTGAAAAATTGCTGTCGGTGGAAGCCCGCTTTGAGCAGATCAACGAGGCGCTTGCCGACGCATCCGTGCTGTCGGACAACGAACGCTACAAGAGTCTCACGAGGGAACTCAAGCAGCTCACGCCCGTCGTGGAGAAGTTCCGCGAATTCAAAAAGGAAAAGGCGACCAACGATGAGTCGCGCGAGCTGCTCGAGGCGGGCGGACTCGACCGCGATTTCAAGGAGATGGTGCAGGACGAGCTGGAGAGTTCACGGGCCGCGATGGATACGCTCGCGGAGGAGCTCAAGATATTGCTGCTGCCGCGCGACGAAAACGACGACAAGAACGTCATCGTCGAGATCCGCGGCGGCGCGGGCGGCGAGGAGTCTGCGCTGTTCGCCGGCGTGCTCTACCGTATGTATTCGATGTATGCCGAGACGAAACGCTTCAAAATAGAGGTGCTCAACACCAACGAGACGGAGCTCGGCGGCTTTAAGGAGATCAGCTTTCTCGTAATGGGCGACGGCGCATACAGCCGTTTTAAGTTTGAAAGCGGCGTGCACCGTGTGCAGCGCGTGCCGGAGACTGAGACGCAAGGGCGCATCCACACCTCCACGGCGACCGTCGCGGTGCTTCCAGAGGTGCAGGAGGTCGAAGTCGACATCGACCCGAAGGAGCTGCAGATCGACACCTACCGCTCCGGCGGCGCGGGCGGGCAGCACGTCAATAAAACGGAATCAGCCATCCGCATCACCCATCTGCCTACGGGACTCGTGGTGGAATGTCAGGATGAGCGCAGCCAGTATAAGAACAAGGATCGCGCGATGAAGATATTGCTGTCGCGGCTGTACGACATGAAGCAGCAGCAGCAGAACGCCGAGATCGCCGCACAGCGCAAAGGGCAAGTCGGCACCGGCGACCGCAGCGAGCGTATCCGGACCTACAATTATCCGCAGGGACGCGTTACCGATCACCGGATCGGTCTGACGCTTTACAAGCTCGAGGCTGTTTTGAACGGCGACATGGACGAGCTCATCGACGCGCTCATCACGGCGGATCAGGCGGAAAAGCTCAAGGCGGAGCAGTGAGAAAAGAGGAAGCATGGAAACACAGTATCTCGAAGTCAGCGACGAGAATTTTGAGGAAGCGACCGCCCTTGCGGCGAAGCTGTTAAAAAGCGGAAAGATCATCGGTCTGCCGACCGAAACGGTCTACGGTCTCGCGGCGAGCGCGTACGATGAGGCGGCGGTGCGGGAGATATTCCGCGTCAAGGGCCGTCCCCAGGACAACCCGATCATCGTGCATATCTGCGATATGATCATGCTGCGCGAGATCGTGCAGGACATCCCGCCGTGCGCGGCGGAGCTCGCCCGCGCCTTCTGGCCGGGCCCCTTTACGATGATCTTCAAAAAGAGCGAAAAGATCAACGACACGGTCACCTGCGGCATGGACACCGTCGCCGTGCGCATGCCCTCCAATCCCGTCGCGGCAAAGGTGATCGAGAAGGCGGGCGTGCCGGTCGCGGCGCCGTCCGCCAATTTGTCCGGCAAGCCGAGCCCCACGACGGGCCGCCACGTTCTCGACGATCTGCATGGGAAGATCCCGCTGATCCTCGACGCGGGGCCGTGTCAGTTCGGCGTGGAGAGCACCGTCATCTCGCTCGTCGGCGATACGCCGACCATCCTGCGCCCGGGCTGTGTGACGCCCGAGGAGATTCGCTCGATATTGCCGGATGCGGTCGTGTCCGACGCGGTGCTGCACGAGGTGAAGCCCAACGAAAAGGTGCTGTCGCCCGGCATGAAATACAAGCACTATGCGCCGCGTGCCGACGTCGTTATCGTCAAGGGCACGCTTGAACAGTTTGCGAAATATGCGCAGGAAAACGCCTCCGGCAACACCTATGCGATGTGCTTTAACGGCGAGGGGGAGCAGATCTCCGTCCCGTCCGTTTCCTATGGGAAAAGCGACGACCCGAGCGAACAGGCGCACAAGCTGTTCTCGGTCCTGCGTATGCTGGATACCGCCGGCGCGACCACCGTTTTTGCGCGCTGCCCGAGCGAGGACGGCGTGGCTCTCGCGGTGTTCAACCGTCTTATTCGCGCGGCGGGCTTCAAGGTGGTGGAGCTGTGAGCAGGTTTTATGTTGCGGCGCTCACGGGCCGGTCGGGCTCCGGAAAGAGCTTTGCTGCGGCGTATCTGCGGGCGCTCGGCGTGCCCGTGATCGACGGCGACGACGTTGCGCGCGAGGTCGTCGAGCCGGGGAAGCCGTGTCTTGCGCAGCTCGTGCGCGCGTTTTCCGACAGAATATTGAAGCCCGATGGGTCGCTCAACCGGCGGATGCTCGGCGATATCTGCTTTGCCGATGCGAAGAAAAAAAAGAAGCTCGATGAGATCACTCACCCCCACATCATCGAGCGCATGACCGAGCTTTTTGAGCAACTGCACGAAGAAGGATACCGCTATTGCCTTGTGGAGGCGCCCGCGCTCGTGGAGAGCGGACTGTATGCTCTGTGCGATCGGACGATTCTCGTGCGCGCGCAGGACGAAATCATGCTGCGGCGCATCGTCGAGCGCGACAAGCTGACGACGGAGCAGGCGCGCTCGCGCATCGACAGCCAGATCGCGGACGGCGAGCTTGCCGCGCTCGCGGACATCGTGCTTGAGAACAACGGCACGACGGAGGAGTTCTGCGGCAAGCTGGATGCGCTGAAGACGCAGCTTGACCGATGGTTCATTCAATAACAGCAATAACAGAAGGAGATACAGACAGCATGGACAGGGAAAAGACAAAAGGGCAGGCGCTCGCCGAGCAGCTGCTGATGAAGAAGAGGAGTTGCTTCGAGCAGTTGGGCGCCGACGCGGAGAAAAAGATCGAAGCCTACGCTGCGGACTATATGGCGTTTATGGATTGCTCCAAGACCGAGCGCGAATTCGTAAAGAGCGCCGCCGCGCTGCTGACAAAAGCGGGCTTTGCGCCCTTTGATCCCGACAAGATCTACAAGGCGGGGGACAGACTCTACTGGAACAATCGCGGAAAGAGCCTGATGGCGGCAGTCGTCGGCGCGCAGGGTATCGCGGCGGGCGCAGACATCATGGCGGCCCACATCGACAGCCCGCGTCTTGATCTCAAGCCGAATCCCCTGTATGAGGACAGCGAGCTCGGCTATTTCAAAACGCATTATTATGGGGGCATAAAAAAGTATCAGTGGACGGCAATACCGCTCGCGCTGCACGGCGTCGTCGCAAAGAAGGACGGCAGCTGCGTCGACGTCTGCATTGGCGAGGACGAGGGGGACCCCGTCTTCTGCGTGACCGATATCCTGCCGCATCTCTCCCACAAGGTGCAGGACGAGCGCACGACGCGCGACGTCATCAAGGGCGAGGAGCTCAATGTCCTCATCGGCAGCGTGCCGTTTGACGACAGCGAGGTCGCTGAGCGCGTAAAGCTCAACCTCATGCGGCTGCTGCACGAAAAATACGGCATCGTCGAGGCGGATTTCAACTCCGCAGAGCTCGAGATCGTGCCGGCCTTCAAGGCGCGCTATATAGGACTCGACAGGAGTATGATCGGCGCTTACGGCCATGACGACAAGGTCTGCGCATATACCGCGCTCACCGCGCTGCTCGACACGCCTGCGCCGGAGCGCACGGCGCTCCTCATCCTCGCGGACAAGGAGGAGACGGGCAGCGACGGCAACACCGGTATGCATTCCGATATGCTGCGCAGCTTTCTGACGCTGCTGTGCCGCCGCGCCGGCTGCGATTACGAGACGGTGTGCGGAAAATGCAAGTGCCTGAGCGCCGACGTCAACGCCGCGCTCGACCCCACCTTCCCGGAGGTCCACGAGAAGCGCAACGCCGCATTCCTGAATTACGGCCCGGTCATCACGAAGTATACCGGCTCCGCGGGGAAATACGGCACAAACGACGCGTCGGCGGAATTCATCGCCGAAGTGCGCGCAAAGCTGGACGGGAAGCACGTCCCGTGGCAGACGGGGGAGCTCGGCAAGGTGGACGAGGGCGGCGGCGGCACCGTTGCAAAGTTTATCTCCGCGCTGGGGATCGATGTCGTCGATATCGGCGTCGCGATGCTGTCGATGCACGCGCCGTTTGAGATCGTCACCTGTGCCGACGTGTATGCGACGCATATGGCCTTCTGCGCGTTCATCCAGTAGGCTGCCGACAGACTGAAATAAAGGCGGGCGCCGTCGC
>JAYFQJ010000087.1:0-7288 GCA_034927165.1 Oscillospiraceae bacterium | reverse complement strand
AATGGTGTAGCTGACAATGTCTCTGCTGCACAGGTCGAGGATCGGCGACAGATAGAGCTTCTGCCCAAAGAGGCTGAACTCTGTCACATCGGTTACCCACTTTTGGTTTGGCTTCTCAGCCTCAAAGTTGCGCTCCATTAGATTCGGCGCGATTTTGTCGACTTCACCCTTGTAGGAGCGATACTTCTTCATTCTCACCCGGCATACAAGCCCAAGCCATCATCAGCTTCTGTACCGTCTTGTGATTCAGCGTGAAGCCGCGTCTGCGCAGCTCCGACTTGATGCGACGGTAGCCGTAGCGCCCCTTGTTCTCATGGTTATTTGCTTGATCTGCTCTTTGCTCTCAACGTACTTGTCCGGCTATGCTTTCTTCTTGCTGTGGTAATAGTATGTTGAACGCGGAATCCCAGCCAGCTCCAGCAGCGCAGTAATCTTGTATTTGTGCCTCAGCTCCCAGACTACTTGCGCTTTCTGTTTTACTGTTCCTCTTTCAAAACCAAGGCATTCAATTTTTTTAGGTAGTCGTTCTCCATACGCAGTCTTTGGTTCTCTGCCAGCAGATTGTCCTCAACATCTTTCGGCAGCGTCACCGGACGGCCTGTACTCTTGCGTCCCCAGCGCTCTTGCCGCAGCGCGTCTGCTCCTTCAGCTATGTAGATCTTCGCCCAGTCGCAGATCCGCTTATAGGAGACCCCGTATAGCTCTGCTGTTTCCACGATTCCAAGATGCTCTTTGTGCATCCTTTCGATGATCACGACCTTCTGCTCACCATCGTACTTCCGTTGTCCCTTTGGCATATTAAAACACCCCAATCGTTTTGCAGTATATACTGCCTAACAATTGGGGGCTGTTCCATCCACGCCGACGGCTTTTTTCGATATTTTCGCGGGCTTTTTTATGCGCCGGCGATCTTGATCTCCCGCGCGGCGCGCTCGAGCAGCCGCTCCCCCTGCCCATAGGCGAAAGCGGTGGTGTACTTCTCATAATTGTCGGTATGCTCGATCGCGGCGTCCGGCAGATAGCCGAGATAGCCGCACGCATAGCCGACGGGCACAAAGCGTCCCGCCGTGCGCTCGCGCAGCGGCGTCGAGAGCGTTGAAAACAGCTCAAAGGGGAAAAACGTCAGCGCATAACCGCCGAAGCGCAGTCCGCGCACACGCACCGAAAGCACGTCGTCTGTCGGCTGAAAGCGCGCATACAGCGCGCCGAGATACGCGCCCTCCGCGGTCGCCTGCAGCAGACGTAGCGCGCCACCCGCAGCGCCGGCGGCTTTTCCGGCCTCCAACGCCGTCTGCGCACGCGCAAGCTCCGCCGCGGCCTCCTGCGGATCGACCCGGCGCACCCGCAGCGGCATTTCAAAGGCAAACGGCTCAATGCCGTTCGCATTCACGGCGCTCAGGTGCTCCGCAGCGCTTCTGATCTGCTCCGCCATCCGCCCGCCCAGCCGCCGCGTCTCCGCAAAGCCGTCCGCGCCCGCGCGGGTAAAGCGTGTGCTGACGTCGCCCGCGCTGCCGTTCAAAAACAGCACGGCGTCGGCCGCCCCCATCTCCTTGAGCGCCCGCGCGGTCTCGCCGGGCCAGTCCGCGCTGAGCATGCGGTTCTCCTCGTGCAGCACGGTCGGATGGCACGCGGCGCTGTAGACGAGCAGCCGCCGTCCGTTGTCGCACGCAAAGCGGAACAGCGTCAAAAACGGGTCTCCGGGCCGTGTCGGATCGTTCCGGTCGGTGCCGATCCCGTCCGCGCGCACGGCGGCGGCGGACAGTGTGCAAGGGCGCATCGAGGCGGCCGCGTCGGCAAGAGCGTCCTGCGCGCTGCGCTCAACGGCGTCGACCACCGCCGCGTCCGGTTCTCCGAAGATCAGCGACAGCAGCGGCGCGAAGCGGGCGTCGGCGGTAAAATAGCCGCCGGGCCCCGAATGGTTGTGCGCGGCGCACAGAAAAAGGCAGTCCTCTTCCACACCGAATTCTTTTGCAGAGTCCGCCAAGCGCGCCGTCATCGTCTCGTCGACTGCCAGCAGATCGAGCGTCACGATCGCGCAGCGCCGCCCGCCGCTTTCAAAAATAACGGCGCGGGCGTACAGCGGGTCGTGCTGCCCCTGAGACAGGCGCGGGCCGCAGTTTTCATAGCCGATGAGTTGCAGGCCGTCGGCGACCGGGATCGCGCGCTGCGCAAAGCCGGCGCGCCATGCGTCGCTCATGACGGGATCACCAGGATGCCCGCGAGCGAACCGAGCATCGCCGCGACGACAATGCCGAGCAGTATCCAAATGGGCTTTACCTTCTTCTTTTTCATCAGCCAGTAGCAAAGCAGCGTGACCGCGAGCGGCAGCATATACGGCAGGATGCTGTCGAAAATGCTCTGCAGACTGAACACCGTCTCGCCGCCGTCCACGACGTCTAGCCCGAGCTTTATGTTGACGAGCTGGCAGATGAGCCCGCCGACCATCGTCAGACCGACAACGCTCGCCATAAAGGAAAAGCGGGAGATCAGATCGCTCGATTTGATCTTGCCGATGAGCTTTGTTCCCTCGCGGTAGCCGAACTTCATTCCGAAATATTTGAGCGGCTGTGATATACCGTTCCAGAGCAGAAAACACAGCAGCAGCCCGACGGGGTTGCCCTGCGAACCGAAGGTGATGGCGAGCAGCAGGCAGATGAGCAGGATCGTCATATAGATCAGGCTGTCGCCTATGCCCGCGAGCGGACCCATCATTGCGACCTTTACGCCCGATATCGCCTCGGCGGCCTCGTTCCCCTTCTCATCCTCCATCGCGGCGGTTACCCCGAGAATGGGCTGCGCGACGACGGGGCAGGTGTTGAAAAACTCCAGGTGACGGTGCATCGCCCGGCTCAGCTCCTCCTTCGGCTTGTCCGCATAAGCCTTTTTGAGCACCGGCACCATCGAATACAGATATCCGAGCGACTGAAAGCGCTCGTAATTGTGAGATGCCTGCAGAAACAGCGAGCGTTTATAAACGCCGGCGACTTCCTTTTTACTCAGCGCCATTACAGATCCTCCTCCTCTGCGCTCTTTTCCGAAACGCCCGCAGGCGCGAGCTTACCGCGCTCATGGATCACCATGTCGCATACGACCGCGGCGATGACGCCGACGAGCGCGCAGCCGATCGTCGGCAGCGAGAAATACGCCGCCGCGACGAAGCCCATGAGCAAAAACGCCCATGTCTTTTTGTTCATCATCATGGACAGCAGCATACCCATGCCGAGCGCCGGCAGGATCTTACTCGCGACAGTGAGCCCGCTCATGAGCGATTCCGGGATCAGGTTGATGAGCGCGGCCGCCTGCTCAATGCCGAACAGCACCGCGAAAAACACCGGCAGTCCCATCACGAGGCACTGCACCGCGAGGCCGGAGAAATGATACAGACCGATCTTGCTGAGATCCGCGCGGTCGGCGGCCTTCTCCGCCTTGTGTACGAAAACGATATTGATGGTGTAGGACAGCAGCTTGAGCTGTTGACCGAGGATCGCGACAGGCAGGCCGATGGCAAGCGCCGCAGCGGCGTCCTGTCCTGAGATGATGCCGACGGCGGTGCCGACGACGGTGCCGGTGATCGCATCCGGCGGTATGTAAGCGCCGATCTGGCCGCTCGCAAAGATGAGCTCCATGCTCGCGCCGATCATCAGACCGGCGGTGAAGTCGCCCATCACCGCGCCCGCGGCCGCGCCGATAAAGACCGGCCGGAAAAAGCCGAGCTGTACCGTCGCCTCGTCGCTCACGGCGATCATCGTGATGACCGCAAGGAGGATTGCTTTGATTAGCATAACTGTGTCCTTTCTTTTTTCTCCCGCCGGCTATGCAAGCGCCTGCGCGAGAGTTATTTTTGTATCGTTCGGCACCATCTGGATGGTGACCTCCACGCCCGCATCGGCGATACGGCGCAGCGTCTGCGCCTGCGCATCGCTGACGGCGACGGCGCGGGCGATCTGCCGCTTTTCCCCGTTGTTCTTCATGCCGCCGACATTGAGCCGCTGCAGCGCATAGCCGTGCTCCACGAGGTACAGAACATCCGCCGGGTCGTTGAATAACAGCATCGTCCGACGATTGATCGGCTTCGAAGCGGCGACCTCCACAAATTTTTGCGGTGAAAAATAGACGACCCGCATCCCCTGCGGCGCAGCCAGATCCAGCAGCGAGCGCTGAAAATCATCGCCCGCGATCTTCTCGTTGACGACGATGCACTGCTCCAGGTTCAGCGCGCGAATCCACGTCGTACAGACCTGCCCGTGCAGCAGGCGGTCGTCGATGCGCGCAAATTCCACAGCCACAAAAACGCCCTCCTCATTTTTTATTGTAAATCCTTACAGATCTTCGCTCTCGTCGACCGCGCGCGCCTTTCCGGCGCGCGCGAGCTTGTCCGCCTCGTCGCGCAACCCGAGCCGCCCCGCCTCCAGCAGCGCCGCGGCCATCGCGTCGTCCAACGGGCCGTCCGCCATCGAGACCTCGCACAGCAGCGGCATATTTACCCCGCTGATAAGCCGCGCGCCCGCCCGCCCGCAGGCTATTCGCAGCGCGGCGTTGTCGGGCGTTCCGCCCGGAAGATCCGTGAGCAGCAGCAACGGACCGTATGCGCTCAGCCGCTGCGCTGCCGCCGCCACCGCGGCGCACATCTCGTCTAACCCCATACGTTCGTCAAGCTCCACCGTCTCCATGCCCCGCTGCGGGCCGCACAGCATCTCAGCGCTCGCGCGCAGCGCCGACGCGAGCCGCCCGTGCGCGGCAAGGATAACGCCGAATTCCCTCATTGCCATTCACCTCTTTTTGTAAGACGATGAGCCGGTCTTTCCGTGTTTCAAGAGAAATTATACCATAACAGAGCGAGATTGGACATTCCCTTTTGCTGTTCCCTTCAAGGCGCCCGATCTGTCTGCAGAAAATCCTGTCGTTCGCGTTTCTATGGCGCAGGATTTGCAGTTCCCGCGCGGATTTTTCCCCGCTTGCTCGCCTCCCACAGATTTTTGCAAAAAGCAATCGCCGTGTGCTATTAAAGCATACGGCGATTTCCAATGCGCTGTGTCTTACGGATTCACAACATTCTGCGGATGTCCAGCGGCGAAGGCACCGAGATTCTCCGATACGATGCGCAGCATCCGCACGCGCGTCTCATAGGGCACCCAGGCGATGTGCGGGGTGATATAGCAGTTCTTCGCCCCGAGCAGCGCGTTATCGTGCCGGATGGGCTCGGTCGACGCGACGTCCACCCCCGCGCCGCGGACCTTGCCGCTGTTGAGCGCCTCGGCTAGGTCCTTTTCGTTGATGAGTCCGCCGCGCGCGATATTTATAATGATCACGCCGTCCTTCATCTTCGCGATATTTTCCGCCCGGATGATCTCCCGTGTGTCGTCTGTCAGCGGGCAGGCCGTCAGGATCACGTCCGATTTTTCGAATATCTCCTCCGTGCTGTCCACATAGTGCGTGCTCTCCGTCTCCAGCTCCGGACGCTTATGCCGCGCATACGCGAGCACCTTCATCCCAAACGCGTTCGCGATGTGCCCGGAGCACCGCCCGATGCTGCCGAATCCGATGATCCCCATCGTCTTGTTCAGAAGCTCCGTGTGCGGCGCCAGCCAGAAGCACCAGTCCGGCGCTTTCTCCCACGCGCCGTCATAAACGGCCTCACTGTGCATCCCGACGAGATTGCATATCTCCAGCAGCAGCGCGAACGCCATCTGCGATACTGCCTGCGTGCTGTATTCCGGAACGTTGCAGACCGCGACCCCGTTTTCCTTCGCCGCCTGTATATCGATCACGTTGTAGCCCGTCGACAAAAGACCGATGTATTTGAGGTTTGGACATCTTTCAAATATATCGCGGCCGATCACGACCTTGCTGGATATGACCGCGTCCGCGTCGCCGATGCGCTCAGCGATCAGCTCCGGCGGCGTGCGATCATAGATCGTCGTCTGCCCGTATTTCGTCACGCCGTCCCACGGGATATCCCCGGGGTTCGTCGCATATGCGTCTAAAATCACGATCTTCATCTTACTGCTCCTATTTTTTTCTCTCAACATATTGCCCGTAACCGGCTTTTCCAACAATCTTCCCGTCGGAATAGATGATCTCGCCGCGAACCGCGGTCATGACCGGCCACCCCTTAAAGGACATATCGACATAGGGAGACCATTTGCATTTGCTCTTAATGTCACCCGCCGTATAAGTATGCACTCTATCCATGTCAATTGCAATTATATCCGCATCCGCGCCAATTTCAAGTGCGCCTTTGCGGGGATACAGCCCATATATTTTCGCCGGGTTGCAGCTCGTCATTTCGACGACTCTCTCGAGGGAGAGCTTCCCTTTATTCACGCCGTCTAAAAAAACGGCAAGGCTCGTCTCAACCCCGGGAATCCCGTTCGGTGCATTCCAGATGTTTTCTTCCCCCGGAATTTTTTCCTGCAATGTGTAAGGGGAATGATCGGAGCCGATCGTCTGCACATATCCTCTGCCGATTAAATCCCACATCGCCTCCTGATTCGTTTTGTCGTGCATCACGGGCGAAAATTTGAGATACGGACCCTTGGCCGAAATATCATTTTCTTCAAAAGCGAACATATGCGGCGCCGACTCTGCAAAAACATCCACGCCGCGCAATTGCGCCTCATGGATCATTCGCAAAGCCTGCGCGTTGCTTACGTGGCAAATAACAGCCCGAACCCCGGAACGCTCAATGAAAAACAACGCGCGTTCAATCGCTTCATTTTCCGCGAGGATTGAATGACACTGAATGTGAGCCAGTCCATCGATCCTCCCCGCGCTTTTTAGTTTCCTTTCGGTCGCTTTCAAAATCGCGTCATTCTCCGCATGGACCATGATCACGCCGCCGACCTTTGCGAGCGTACAGCACGCATTCCAAAAGGCCGCGTCGTCTACATAAGGAAAATCGGCAACAGAAAAGCACATGAACATTTTTACGGCCGCAGCGCCTGTTTTTGTCCAAAGCGCTTCCAACTGTTCCCCGTTATCAGCAGTGGCCCCCGCATGCAGCGCATAGTCGATAAAGCTTCGTCCCGCATAAGATTTTTTCGTAAACTCATAGCTTTGCAAGTCGACGACCGGCGGATCGTTCATGGGCATCGATATCCCCGTGGTCACTCCGCCTGCGGCACAAGCGGCGGTCCCGTGCTCAAAATCTTCGCGCTCGGTAAACCCTGGGTCTTGAAAGTGAAGATGGGAATCGATACAGCCTGGCAATATGTATTTCCCGCTCAGGTCGACAGTATCTGCGGCCTTGACATCCGAGCAAACGCCCATATATGTGATTTTCCCGCCG
>JAYFQJ010000113.1:0-7228 GCA_034927165.1 Oscillospiraceae bacterium | reverse complement strand
TGTGAAGCAGGCGCTCTAACCAGCTGAGCTATGCTCCCAGACCGCCGTAAAAAGCACAGACGGTGCGTTATTTATATTACAACATTTGAGGCGTGTTTGTCAACATGGCGCGCGCCGGTTTTCCGCTGTTTCGGCACTTTTCCCCACCTTTTTTTCCTGTGCCCTCTGAACGAGCGCGAGCATCTCCGCCTCGCTGAAAAGATACTTTTTGTTGCAGTATCCGCAGACGATCTCCGTCTCCCGCTGCTCCTCGCACAGCCTGCGCAGCTCCTCTTTTCCGATGCTCATCAGCGCGCCCGTCATCTTTTCGCGCGAGCAGTTACAGCGGTACGCGCAGTGCGTCTCATCCAACACCTGCGGAGCGAAGCCGCTCAATACGCGAAACGCGATCTCCATGGGCGTATTTCCTGCCTCGATGAGAGAGGATATCGCATCCATCGAGGCGACATTCTTTTCAATAAGCGCGATCTCGTCCTCCGACGCGCCCGGCAGCAGCTGCAAAATGTAGCCGCCCGCCGCGCGGACCGTGAGATCCGGGTTGACAAGCACCCCGAGCGCACACACGGTGGGGATCTGCTCGCTGACGGCGAAATAGCTCGTCAGGTCCTCCGCGATCTCACCGCTCACGAGCGGAACGCTGCCGGTGTAAGCGCCCTTGAGCCCGGTGTCCCGGATGACCGTCAGCAGGCCTTCTTTTCCGACAACGCCGCCGACGTTCAGCTTTCCGTTCGCTGCATTGAGCGGAAGATCGGCGCGCGGATCGCCGCAGCTGCCGCGGACGTTGCCATGGTCGTCGCTGATCGCGAGCACAGTGCCTGCGGCGCCCCCGCCGTTCACCCGGAGCGTCACGCTCTCCTCGTCGCTTTTGAGCATACTGCCCATGAGCGCCGCGCCCGTCAGCAGTCGGCCGAGCGCGGCCGACATCGTCGCCGACGTGCCGTGTACGCGCTGTGCCTCCCGACAGATATCAGTCGAATCGATACAGAGCACTGCCGCGCCGCCGTTTTCAGACAGCACGCGGACGAGATTATGATTTGCAGCCATGAAAGATCCTCAATCCGGTATTTTTTTTGCGGTCACAAAGATCCGCTGCGTTGTATCTCCCACCGGCAACAGCGTGTCCGAATCCAGCATGGACAGCAGCGAATAACCGTGCTTTTCGAGCAGCCGCGCAAAAAGCGCAGGCGTGCGGTCATACTCGTAAAAGCTGTCCGTCCGGCGTCGGTAGCTGCCGTCCGGCTGCTCGCAAAATACATCCGCCGTCAGAAGCACTCGCTTCTTTTGCTTTTGATATTCATTTCTCCACACGCACAGACAGCCGCCGTCCTCATAGACAAAGCTGTTGTCCGCGAGCACATACTCATGCTTGTACGGTGTGTTCGCATCAAATATGAGCAGTCCCCCGGACTCAGTGAACAGAGAAAAGCGGCGGAATATCTCATCGAGCGCGCGTTCGCCCGGAACATGGTTGAGCGTGTCGAGCGTACACACGACGCCGCGCACCGTGCCGTATAAGTCGAGCTGCTCAAGCGGCTGGCACAGCAGCGTGACTGCGCCGTCCGCATTCTTTCGCGACGCCTGGGAGAGCATTTCCTGCGAGGCGTCGACGCCGATCATGTCGTAGCCGCGCGCCGAGAGCAAAAAAGTAAGAGTGCCGGTGCCGCAGCCGGCGTCCAGCACAATTCCGTCGACGGTATTCTCTTTAAACACCGCGTCGATCCTGTCCGCAAGCGCGCCGTAATCGACGTTGCCTGTAAAACGATCGTAGACAGGCGCGAGCGCCGCGTAGCCGGTCATATCTTCTTCAGGCGTTTCAGGACCATCGCGTAGCCGTCGTTTCCAAAGCTCAGCGAACGATTCACGCGGCTGATGGTCGCCGTGGAAGCCCCGGTCTTTTTAACGATCTCGCTGTAGACAGTCTTGTGCAGCAGCAGCTCCGCGACCTCATAGCGCTGAGAGAAGGACTTGAGCTCCGGCCGCGTACACAGATCATCAAAAAAATCGTAGCATTCATCCACAGTTTTCAATGCGAGGATCGCCTTGAACAGCTCGTCCAGACCCTCGCCCTTCAACTTCTGATCAACCATGTGTCTTCCTCCGTATTCCTCATGGTAATGCTTTTACAGTTTAGCATGGGAAAGTATAAAAGTAAAGGGTCAGATGTCGCAGCGCAGCAGATCCTCATATGTTTCCCTGCGCACGATGACCTGCGCGTCGCCGTCCCGGACGAGCACGACAGGCGCGCGCGGGATGCGGTTGTAATTGGAAGCCATAGAGTAATTATAAGCGCCGGTGGACAGCACCGCGAGGATATCCCCGGGCGCCGCATTCTGCAGCAGCGTGTTCTCCTGGATGAGGTCGCCGCTCTCACAGCACTGTCCCGCTATAGTCACGCGGCAGTCCGCCGGCGCGTTCGCGCGGTTGGCGAGCAGCGCGGTATACTCCGCCTGATACAACGCATACCGCGGGTTGTCGGTCATACCGCCGTCCACACTCACATAGGTCCGCACGTTTTCGATTTCTTTGATCGCGCCTACGGTGTACAGCGTGACGCCGGCGCTGCCGACGATGCGGCGGCCCGGCTCGAGCAGAATGCGCGGAGTTTCCATGCCGAGCGCCGCGCACTCCGCCTTGACGGCGCGCGCTACCGTTTCTATCATCTGCTTTGCCGGCGTAAAGCGGTTCTCCGGCAGGTATTTGATGGCATAGCCTCCGCCGAGATTTAAAGTGTGCATCGCTGTGCCGTATTCTCTGCCACAGCGATCCATAAAACGCAGCATCACCCGCGCCGCCTCACAGAACGGCTCTGATTCAAATATCTGTGACCCGATGTGGCAATGCAGGCCGACAAGCCGAAGCGCTTTACATCCCGCCGCGCGCTGCACCGCCGCCTCCGCCTCGCCGTTCTCCAGCGCAAAACCGAATTTGCTGTCAATGCAGCCCGTCAGAATAAATTTATGGGTGTGCGCTTCCACGCCGGGTTTTATGCGCAGCAGGACATCCTGCCGGATTCCCTTCGCCTCGCACAGCTTCGCGAGCGTCTCCAGCTCAAACAGATTGTCGGCGACGACTGTGCCGACGCCGTATTCCAGCGCGTCGGCGAGCTCCCCCGCCGTTTTATTGTTGCCATGGAAATAAATCCTGTCGGCCGGAAAGCCGACGCTTTTTGCCGTATACAGCTCGCCGCCGGAAACGACGTCGAGGCCCATGCCCTCCGATTGAACGATGCGCAGTACCTCCTTGCAGCACAGCGCCTTACTCGCATACAAAACCGCCGCGTTCGCGCCGAACTGCCCGCGCAGCGCTTCCGTAAAGGTGCGGCAAGCGCGCCGGATCTCCGCATCGCTCAGGCAGTAGACCGGCGTGCCGAAGCGCTGCGCAAGCGCAACCGTATCAACGCCGTCCATCGCGAGATGGCCGTTCTCCAAAACAGACAGACAATCGGACAGGTACATATCAGCCCTCGTTCAGTTGATTTTTTATCGTGTCGCGCAGCTGCTGCACGTCCGCTTCTCCCTGCACGGAAAACGGGACGACCGCGCGCGGCGCATAGGGACACAACCACGCGTCGAACCGCGCGCGCTGCTCGGCGAACTCCGTTTTATTGAGTTTATCCGCCTTGGTTAGCACGATGAGCATCGGCACACGCAGCTCCCGCAGATACGCAAGCATCGTCCCATCCTCTTCCGACGGCGCATGACGCATATCCAACAGCAGCAGCGCGAGCCGGATATCTCTGCCGGACACAAAATAATACTCGAGCAGCTTCGCCCAGCGCGCCTTCTCCGCTTGTGAGCGCTTCGCATAGCCGTAGCCGGGCAGATCGACCAAATAGTACCCATCCCCCGCCGAAAAGTAGTTGACGGTCGTCGTCTTCCCCGGCGTAGCGCTCACACGCGCGAGCGATTTTCTGTTGCAAAGCTTATTCAGCAGGGAGGATTTTCCCACGTTGGAGCGGCCGCAGAAAACGATCTCGGCGCCCTGCGGCGCGGGCAGCTGGTCGCTCAGTCCGCAGGAAAAAAGAAATGCGGCCTTATTGAGATCCATCATTATACGCCGCTCGCCGCGCCTGCGCGCTCTTTACCGTTTTTCGCGGGGCGCAGCGTGCGGGGCTTCGCCTTGCTTCTCGGCTCCAGCGCCAGCGCGAGCACCTGTTCGATGCGGTCGGCAAAGCGGATATCCAGCGCGTCGACGATCTCTTTGTCGATCTCTGCAAGATCGCAGGCGTTGTCCTTCGGTATGATGACGGTATTCAGCTTTTCCTTGTGCGCCGCGATGAGCTTTTCCTTGAGCCCGCCGATGGCGATCACGCGGCCCTTGAGCGTGATCTCGCCCGTCATCGCGATGTCGCTCTTCACGGGGATATCGCATACAGCGGAGACCAGCGCCACGCATAGCGTAACGCCGGCGGACGGTCCGTCCTTCGGCACGGCGCCCTCCGGCGCATGGATGTGGATGTCGTATTTGGTCAGCAGATCCGCCGGAACGGGGTAGGTATCCGGCAGCGTGCGGATATAGGTCACGGCGAGCTTCGCCGATTCCTTCATCACATCGCCGAGGCTTCCGGTGATCTCAAGCTTGCCGACGCCCGGCACGACGGTGACCTCTATAGGCATGACCTCGCCGCCGATGGACGTCCACGCAAGACCGTTCACGATACCGACCGCCGGGCCGTGGCTCGCGATCGTCCCCCGCGAATAGCTCGGCCCAAGCATTTCATGCAGTGTAATGCCGGTTACCTTTACAGATGTCGTTTCGCCCTCTACGATCTTCTTCGCCGCCTTGCGGATCACCTCTGCGAGGCGCCGCTCGAGCGCGCGCACGCCTGCCTCTCGCGTGTAGTCGTCTATGAGCTCATACAGAGCCTTGTCGGTAATGGAGAACTGTTCGCGCGACACGCCGTGCCGCTTGAGCTGCTTCTTCAAAAGATGCAGCTTCGCGATTTTGAACTTTTCCTCTCGCGTATAGCTCGACAGCTCGATGATCTCCATGCGGTCGTACAGCGGCGCGGGGATAGAGGACGGATCGTTCGCTGTCGTGATGAACAGCACCTTGCTCAGGTCGTACGGCAGGTCGAGAAAGTGATCCCGGAAGCTGTTGTTCTGTTCTGGGTCGAGAACCTCGAGCAGCGCGGAGGACGGGTCGCCGCGATAGTCGTTTCCGAGCTTGTCGACCTCGTCGAGCAGGATGAGCGGATTTGAGGTGCCCGCCGTATCGATCGCCGTGATGATGCGTCCGGGCATAGCGCCGACGTAGGTGCGCCGGTGTCCGCGGATCTCCGCTTCATCCCGTACGCCGCCCAGCGACATACGGACAAATTTGCGTCCCATACACGCCGCGATGGAGCGCGCAATAGACGTCTTGCCGACGCCCGGAGGTCCGACGAGGCAGATGATCTGGCTGTTGCCCTTGTCGGTGAGACTGCGGACGGCGAGATACTCGAGAATGCGCTCTTTGACCTTTTTTAGGCCGTAATGATCACGCTCGAGAATGCGTTCGGCGTTTTTCAGATCGTAGCTGTCTTGCGTAAATTTGTTCCACGGCAGATCGACGACCGTATCGAGATAAGTGCGCATAACGCCCGCCTCCTGTGAATTGGAGGGCGTCGCGACGAGCCGTTCGACTTCCTTGAGCAGCTTTTTCTTATATACCTCCTCGAGCGGCAGCGCCTTGATCTTTTTTCGATATTCCTCCGCTTCGGTGAGGGTGTCCTCCCCTTCGCCGAGCTCGTCGGAGATAACGCGGATCTGCTCGCGCAGATAATACTCTCGCTGGTTCTGGTCGATAGAATCCTGCACCTTGCTGTTGATATCTTTTTCTATCCCGAGAACATTGTTTTCCTTTACCAGCGCGTCGTGCAGAACAGACAGCCTGCGCAGGGCATTGGTCTGCTCGAGCACCTGCTGCTTCACGGTATATTCGAGCGGCAGATTAAATGCGATAAACTCCGCGAGCACCGCCGGATCGTTCTCCGAATACGCGCGCACGACAACATCGCCCGCGAGCTTCGGGTTGTACTCAAGATATTTGTCGAGTTGTTCGCGGATGGCGCGCACGAGCGCGTCGGCGGCGTCCACCTCGTCCTCGCGCAGAATACGCGCATTCGAACGGATGACCCCCGCTGTGTAATAGTCGCCGTCGTCGTTGTACTCTACCAGGCGCGCGCGGTATTTGCATTCCACGAGCACCTTGACATAGCTGTCCGAGAGGCGCAGCACCTGCCCGATCTCCGCGACAACGCCGTAGCGATACAGATCGCCCTTTTCCGGCTCCTCCACCGCCATGTCTTTTTGCGTTATGAGAAAAACCGGCGTGCGCGTCTTCATGGCGTTTTCAATGGCCGCGATGGATTTTTTGCGGCCGACGTCAAAATGATTCACGGTATTCGGAAACAGCACGACGCCGCGCATCGCGACGAGCGGCATGCTGATCAGATTATCGGATTTTAGTTTTACTTTAGTAAGCATCAAATACCTCTGCAGAAATCTGTGTTTCAACGCGGGGAACATCCCCTATCAAATATAATTATAATTTATAAATATTAAGAAAGCAACAAAGCCATGCATCCTTTATGAAACAGAGGGGGATCGTCCGATCCCCCTCTCGCGCTATGATTTGTATATGATCTTCGGTTTTCCGGTCTCCACGCAGTTTTTGTCGATCACGATCTGCTGTATGTCCGTCCGGGAGGATGCGTCGTACATGATGGGGATGAGCATCGTCTCGAGGATCGCGCGCAGTCCGCGCGCGCCGCTCTTGCGCTCGATCGCTTTCTTTGCGACCTCCCGCAGCGCGTCGTCGGTGAACTCCAGGGCGATCTTATCCATCTCCATAATCCGCTTGTACTGCTTGACAAGCGAATTCTTCGGCTCCACGAGGATCCGCACAAGCATATCCTCATCGAGCTGATCCAAAACAGAGATCACCGGTATGCGGCCGACCAGCTCGGGGATCAGTCCGAACTTAACGAGATCGTGGCTGTTGACCTTTTTGACAAGATTGTCGCGCGCGTTGTCGCTCTTGTCCTTGAGCGCGGCGCCGAACCCCAGTGATGAGGTCTCTACGCGGTGCTCAATGATCTTGTCGATCCCGTCGAACGCGCCGCCGCAGATAAACAGGATGTTGGTGGTGTCGATCTGTATAAACTGCTGCTGCGGGTGCTTTCTGCCGCCGCCCGGGGGAACGTTCGCGACGGTCCCCTCGATGATCTTGAGCAGCGCCTGCTGTA
>JAYFQJ010000127.1:0-1550 GCA_034927165.1 Oscillospiraceae bacterium | reverse complement strand
AGGCGTTCCTCGACTCTGTATTCGCAACCTGACGGCTGCGGCAACCACGCTCCCGACAGAAGCCAAGGCTTCCGTCGTGCCCGTGGTTATGGAGAACTAATTTTCACCGTGCGAGTGTCCAACTTGCACTTGCAATTTTCGTATTTCCGCTGCCCAAAACAATTAACTAATCTCACAAATATTATCACAAGAATTGTATAAAGTGCACACAGAGGCCTTTTTGCGCCCTATCTTGGGCAATAATCACCTGTTCTTTGTTGGGTTTTGAACTTGTAATAATGCACTTTGCTTATTTTGTAACCCTCTGATAATATTAATGATATTTTCTGACTTTGGAAAGATGTTCTCACTGTGGGCGCCGCAGTTTGTTCAATTTTGCAGTTGATAAGGCCGTTCCCTTTTTGCTATAATAGTTTTATCAGTGGTAATATCAACTGAAATATTCGATTTGCGAGGCTATCCGATGAAAGTTCTTCTGATAAACGGCAGCCCGAATGAGCAGGGCTGCACCTACACCGCTCTGCGCACCGTTGCCGAAGCGCTCAATGAAAACGGCGTTGAAACCGAGATCCTGTATATCGCCGCGCCGGCAAAGGAAAAGTACATCTCGCCGTGCTGTGATTTTGCAAAGGCAGACGAGGTTCTGTCCAAAGCCAAGGATGCCGACGGATTTGTTTTCGGCTCGCCCGATCACTATGCGGCCATGTCCTCCGTTCTGAAAACCTTTATGGACTACTTTTTCTGGATGTGCGGCGATTCTGTGCGCAACAAGCCGGCAGCCGCCGTCGTAAGCACGCGCAGATGCGGCGCCAGCGCCGCGCTCGACAATATTTACAAATATTTCGGGAATGCGTCCATGCATATCGTTTCCACCAACGGCTGGAATGTTGTGCACGGCAACACGCCCGCAGAGGTCGAGCAGGACGAGGAGGGGCTGTATTGTATGCGGACGCTGGGCAAGAACATGGCCTGGCTGATCAAGTGCATCAAGGCGGGCGAAGCCGCCGGCATAACGCCGCCCGAAAAGGAAAAGAAGCCGCGGACCAGCTTCATCCGCTGAGCCGCTCCGGATACAAAAAAGGCCCGCGTTCGTCAAAAGACGAACGCGGGCCTTTGCGCTCCTCCGGTATGGGCAGGCGGCTTCCCTGCGGGTCAGTCCTCGCTCCCGCTGCTCAGAAGCTGGCGCTCCATGATCATAATGTCATTCTTTAAGAAATCATGCGCTGCATAAAACTCGTGGTTTTCAAGCGCTTTTACAATCTTTTGGTGGTTGTTTTCCTTGTCGCCGAAAATGACCGCCGCGCGGCTGAGCTCATACACCTGCGCATATGCGCGCGTGCAGGTGGACAGCGCCCGCTTCAGCACGGAGGTGACCTGCGCGTTTCCGGCACACTCGGTAAGGGCGAGGTGGAAGCGGTTGTTTTCAGTCCATGCGTTCCACTTTTCCTTTTCATCGCCCTCTCTCTTATAGGTCAGCTGCCTCAGCCGCTCAATGATCTCCGGCGTCAGCATCACAGAGAGCTACTTCAAGCTCGACAGCTCCAAAAAAC
>JAYFQJ010000137.1:0-18994 GCA_034927165.1 Oscillospiraceae bacterium | reverse complement strand
AATGGTGTAGCTGACAATGTCTCTGCTGCACAGGTCGAGGATCGGCGACAGATAGAGCTTCTGCCCAAAGAGGCTGAACTCTGTCACATCGGTTACCCACTTTTGGTTTGGCTTCTCAGCCTCAAAGTTGCGCTCCATTAGCTCATACAAAATGGAATTGCAAATATCATATTATATTCGCTCCGAAATACAGGCAGAAAGTGTTTTATGGGGAAAACAAGACAGAGATAGTAATCAGTCCACTGCGGCTTGAACAAAGTGAAAGCCAGCGTCCTTAGGCGCTGGCAGTACTTTGCCCTTATAGGGCTTGTGCATACCACGCCTTATAGGCGTGGTAATGATTTACAAGGCCGGTGCCCTCAAAAGCGAGCGGCTGCCTCAGCTGTTTTTCAGCATTTCGATCAGATGACGTGCGGAGGTCATCCCCATCTCCAGCGTTGCGCCGGCCGTGGAGGCGGCGCAATGAGATCCCATGATCAGGTTGTCGAGCGAATACAGCGCCTCGCCGACGGGGGGCTCCTGCTCGAAGGCGTCAAACCCGGCCGCGTAGAGCTTTCCCTCCTGCAGCGCCTGCACAAGCGCATCCTCGCAGACAAGACCGCCGCGCGCCGTGTTGACCAATACGGCGGTCGGTTTCATAAGGGAGAGCTGCGGCGCGCCGATCATGTGCCGCGTTTCATCGGTGAGCGGCATATGCAGGGTGATGAAATCACAGCTCTGATAGATCTCATCGGGTTCGGCATAGCGGATGCCGTGCGCGGAAGCATAGGCGTCATCCTTGAAAATATCGTAGGCAAGGACTCCCATGTCAAAGCCCTGCGCCCGCCGCGCGACGCCCTTGCCGATGGCGCCAAGACCCAGAATGCCGAGCCTTTTTCCGAATACGTCCAGCGCGGTGCGCTTTGTCCAGTCCCGGTCATGACAGCTGCGGTCGATGAGCGGAAGCTTGCGGGCGCACGCGAGCATCAGTGCAAACGTGTAGTCCGCCACGGCGTTCGCGTTGGCGCCCGCCGCCGTCGCAAAAGCGATATTTCGCGCCTTCAGCGCTTCAAAATCGACGTTGTCCACCCCTGTGCCGTATTTTGAAATGGCCCGCAGCTTCGGAGCTGCGGCGATGACGTCGGCGTCCAGCGGATCCAGGCCGCTGACGATACCGACGGCATTGCCGACTTGTTCTATCATCTGCTGCTTGGTCATGATGCTCTGGTATGGGTTTCTGACGACGACATAGCCGGCGCTTTCCAACAATTGAATCGGGGCGGGATCATTTTTTCCAAAGGAACGGGGAGTCACAAGGACTGCTTCACGCATGGGAACGCCTCCTAAACATATTATTAATAATATTAAAACATTTTTCGCCGGAATGCAACAGGAGGCAGGCCGGGTGACGTGCACAGGAATGTAAAAGGCGCCCACGGCGCGCTTTAAATCGCAGCGAAGCGCGGCAGAGAGAACGCAGGCAATAGACCGGAGCGGCGAAAAAAGCAGCGGCTGAGCTTCAAAGCTTCAGCCGCTGCTTTTGCTGTAAGGATATCTTTCCGAAGGAGGCGTTGTGTTTTAGATGCGAGCTACGCCGCTGTCCTGAGCCGCCTTCGCAACCGCGAGGGCCACGGCGTCACAAACACGTGGATCAAAGGGAGAAGGAATAATATGCTGGGAGTCGAGCTCCGCATCCGAAATGAGGGAAGCGAGGGCCTCTGCTGCGGCAATCTTCATAGCATCATTGATATCGCTTGCCCGTACATCGAGAGCGCCGCGGAATATGCCGGGGAAAGCGAGAACATTATTGATCTGGTTTGGGTAATCACTCCGGCCTGTGCACACGACTGCTGCACCGCCAGCGATGGCATCCTCAGGGAATATCTCCGGCGTTGGATTCGCGCAAGCGAAGATGATCGCATCTGGAGCCATTGTTTTAACCATCTCTCGCGTGAGCATACCCGGGGCGGAAACGCCGATGAACACATCAGCTCCTTTAATAACTTCAGAGAGAGTTCCTTTCTCCTTATTCCGATTCGTTTTTGATGCCATTTCAGTTTTTATCGGATTAAGACCTTCTCTCCCCTCATAAATCGCGCCATGCCGGTCGCACATTATGACATTTTTCACGCCGCGGGAGCAAAGCAGCTTTATAATTGCGATTCCTGCAGCACCGGCACCGCAAGTCACCACTTTTATAGCATCGACGGATTTCCCCACGACCTTCAGGGCGTTGGTAAGACCCGCCAGCGTGACTACGGCAGTTCCATGCTGATCATCGTGAAAGATGGGGATGTCACAGACCTCTTTCAGACGTTGCTCTATTTCAAAGCATCGCGGGGCAGATATATCCTCAAGGTTTATCCCGCCAAAGCTACCGGCCAGCAGTTGTACAGTCTTAACGATTTCATTCGGCTCTTTGGAACGCACGCACAGGGGGATGGCGTCCACATGACCAAAGGCCTTAAACAATACACATTTTCCCTCCATCACGGGCATTCCGGCCTCGGGGCCGATATCCCCGAGGCCCAGAACGGCAGTACCGTCGGTAACGACCGCGACTGTGTTCCAACGACCGGTGAGATCATAACTGGCCTCCGGATCCTCCTGTATGGCAAGGCAGGGCGCTGCGACGCCGGGCGTATAGGCAAGAGAAAGGTCATGCGCGTTTGTCAGGGGCATTTTTGGCACGACAGAAAGCTTCCCGGCCCACTCACGGTGCTTCTGCATTGAAAGTGTTGCATAGTCCATAGTTTTATTTTCTCCCCCAAAGTTTTACTAATCTATTACGGCTACCGCTTCGACTTCGACGAGGACCGATTTTGGCAGTTCCTTAACGGCGACGCAGCTACGGGCGGGTTTTGTGGAAATATATTCGCTGTAAACCTGATTGAATGCTGCAAAATCATTCATATCAGCAATAAAGCAAGTCGTCTTAAGAATTTTTTCTGCAGATGATCCGCCGGCTTCAAGCACGGTTAAAAGATTACTTAACGATCTTCTGGCCTGCTGCTCGATTGTGTTGCCATCTACCTCTCCTGTCGCGGGATCTATAGGAATTTGTCCTGACGTGAATAAAATGTTGTCATGGCGCACTGCCTGAGAGTACGGTCCTATTGCCGTGGGAGCCTTTGTTGTTGATACGAATTCCATTCCTTTGCCTCCAATGAGTTAATAATTGTAGTCGCAGTACAGAGAAGTTCACTTGCCTTTTATATGTCGCAGATGCAGGTATACAGTATTTTTGGAAATTCCCATTGTGCTTGCCACCTTAACAACTGCGTCTTTGATTTGAAACACGCCCCAGGAATGCAGCAGATATATTATCTCGCGGTTTCGATTGGCAGGCAGAACAGTTCTGTTTGCGTCAATGGCTGCACTTGCCTGTCTTACCGAGCGTGTAAGCATATCATCGACATTTCCGGAAAAATCCTCATTTATAAAACTCTCCTGATACACCTCGCTTTGCCCGCCCAATAAAGCGAGAAGCTGGGAAAGAGGAGTGTTGATATAAAAATTAATACAGAGCATTCCAATGATATGCCCATGCTCCCCATGAATAAGCATAGTGGTCGAACGCAAAGGCTCTCCCTCACTGTTTACCGCGCGATAGGAGGCATAGGAATAGTTGCCTTTTCCGCTGGTTATCTCGTTGAGCATTGAAAGCGCAAGATTGGTTATCGGGGCTCCTGCGCTGCGGTTGGTGTGGTTCCCGTTGACAATTTTTATCACAGAATGATCCAGATTCTCAAGGCTGTGCAGCACTATCTCGAACCCTTCGCCGAGATATACGGAAAGCCCGTCAATGATGCTGACATAAGAGTTTAATACGGCTCGATCCGTATCTGAAAAAGCCACATTTGTATTGTCCGCGCTCATGGTAAAAATATCGCGCTTATTCTGCCCCTCGTACGTATAAAATCTATCCAATTATTTTCATCCTCCGCAATTATAATCAGCTATGCAATTTAGAAGCCAAGGGATTGAGCTACAACAATTATATGTATACGCTCCTTATCGCGTTGGTGCGATAGGATCAAATAGTCCGAGCATCCGCGCTGTTCGTGTTTGCAGTTTGTGCAGTAACCAAGTTTTACGCAAGGCGTTGAACGATTATATCGCCGGTTGTTTGCAGGCGCCGCCACTGTCTTTATGCGTTCGAATCCTGCTTCGATATTGTCGACAATTTTGTTTTCTCCAACAATTAAGACAACCTTCCGGGGACCGAAAGAGACGGCGGAGACACGGTTTCCCTGGCCGTCTACAAACATTAGTTCCCCAGAACAGGTGAGAGCGTTCGCGCTTGCGAAATATACATCTGCGTCATATGCAGACAAAAAGCTTTGTTCGATTGTACTCGCAGGCAATGTCGTGTCGATTTCGAAGGTATCAGGAACATACCGGTTGACGTAGTCATAGGGCCCTGTCTCAATAAGCTGCTGGATACCAATTTGACGAAGAGTGTACGAACCGCCCACAGCAACTTTGCATCCGGGCGTGAGGAAGCTTTTTGCTATAATAAACGCCTCTTGTGGCGTGCGAGCGTAATGTGCTCGCATATGATTCGCTTCTATGGCAGCCGAAACCTTGGCGAGGTCCCTTGCGGAAGAAGAATCCGATGACAACAGGCTCATAATTTCTCCTTAAGGAGCGATATCAAATGCGCTGGGTCCGCGCCGGCAGGACAAACGCTGGAGCATTTTCCGCAAAGTACGCAGTGGTCTATACCCATTTGCACAAGTTGTGAATGACGATCCGTATTGTCCCGTGGGTCCAAGCAACGGCTCGCAATAAGAGCAAAATGACAGGGTCCCCCAAAAGTATCACATCGCTGTGAAAACACCGGGCATACAGTCAGGCAACAGAGACATTCGATACAGCGTGCCGCTGTTTTCACGTTTTCCTGCGCGTCAAGAGACATACGACATATTGTCCCCTGAATGCGATTCAAAGGAAATGATGAGAGCATCGACGGGGTTCGCTGCGCGTCATAGGACTCGCGATTGCATACCAGATCAGAAAAAACCGGAAGATTTTTCAGCGGCGTGACCCGCATAGCAGGCTCCGCTTTTATGCGACAGGCGAGGCCCGGTTTGGAATTGCACATTACACCGCATATTCCGCAGCAAGCGTTGTCGCAGCAATGAGAAAAATGAAAGGAAGGATCGCCCTTTTCAATAAGCTCAAACACATTGAGCAAGGACATACCGTCCTGTAAATCGTATTGGAATTTTTGCTCGTAGGGTGTGCTGCCAGCGGACTGCCGACGCTCCACGGCTATTTCAGCTTTCATTATCATCACGCTTTTCGATTTTGGCCTTCAAATCGTTGCGGCAATATTCGACATATATATGCTTTAACCAATGCTCGTCGTCCCTTTCGGGGTAATCATTGCGACAATGGCAGCCGCGGGATTCATTGCGCAGGAATGCGCTTTTAACGACACACCTGGCCGTTTCAAGCATATTGTGTGTGATAATATCGGTTCCGTCGGCGGCGCCGCATTTTATACGCAGTGCAATGTCGTCCAGTTCATCATTGGCATACGCAAGCCCTTTTCCATCTCTCAGAACCCCTGCGTGATTTTGCATAAGAGATCTTATACGTGCGCGCAGTTGATTGGTACCCTCCGCAATTCGATATTCGCCCCTCGCCTCCTGCGGTGCGGACGGCGGGGTTTCCATGCTGGTAGCGGAGACGGCATACCTTCCCGCAACAACCCCGGAAACCAGAATATCCGTGAGCGCATTCTGGCCAAGCCTATTTGCGCCGTGCATCCCGCAAGCGGCTTCTCCGACCGCGTATAGGCCCTTAACATTCGACATACGCTCATGATTGACGCGCACGCCCCCTTGAAAGAAATGACAAGATGGACCCACCTCGAAGCGGCAGCTGTAAGGGTCTATACCGGCGGACTGATATATTGAAAAGAGAGAGGGCGTTTCTTGCTCAAGCGTTCCTCTTTTGCAATGCTCTAAACTACAGTACACACCTCCGCTGGGCGAACCGCGCCCTGCACGCACTTCGTTTGCGATCGCCATACACAGTGTATCGCGTGTAGACAGTTCAAGGTGTTCTCCGTAATTTTCCATAAAGCGCTCGCCGAGCGAATTGTATAGTCTCACGTATGCCGGGAATCCGGCCACCTGTCCGCGGGCATAAGTGGGCTGCAAAAAGCATATTGGGAAAAATTGTACAAATTCCATATCGGAAAGTTTTGCGCCTGAATGAAGGGAGAAAGCATAGCCATCGCCCGTGAGATCGCTGGGATTATCGGTGATCTCGTAGATGCGGCCGGCTCCGCCTGTTGCAAGAATAACACTTTTTGCATGGAAACTGACAGGAATAGAATGGGGCATCAATATACCCCGGGCACCGCAGACGGCGGTGTTCACTATGATGGGCTCGGTGACAACGACCTGTTCGATAATTCTTACACCGAGGCGAAGCATCTCTGAATAAAGCACGCGGCATATTTCCCGCCCCACGCGATTTTCAATAAATGGGGAGCGGGGAAAGCTATGGCCTCCCGTAATACGCACGGCCAGCGTACTTCCATCGGCGGTGCGCTGGAACATGGCGCCCATGCTCTCAAGCTGCCTGATCATTTCGCCGGCTCTTTTGACAGTTTCCTCAACGACATAAGGATCTGAAAGCCCCTGCCCGCATTTTAAAGTATCTTCAATATGCAGTTCAATGCTGTCTCCAGGGGACTTCCATGCTTCATCTACTGCGGCGATCGCACCAGGGGCCATAATAGTGGCGCCGCCACGCAGTACGCGGCACTTTGAAACAAGGCATACCCGGGCGCCTTCTCTGGCCGCTTCTACCGCAGCCATCATTCCTGCGCCGCCCGCCCCAATTACAAGAACGTCTGACTTTATGACTTCTTCCATCAGAGGTTGAAAAGGCTTCCAAAGCCCTTGAGCTTTTCATTCAATCCGTGTGTGCGCATAGCCGACCATAAATTTGCGATGTTGCTGGAAAATACCGGTATGCCCAAATCCTGTTCCAGCATATCAACGATTTCAACCGAGCGCACGCCGGTGCAGCTGATGAAAAGCAGCTCGGTATCCTTAGTAACAGCGGATTTTGCGAGATTATAAATCGCATGGGGAGGATTTTTACCGATATCGGTCGCCGCCTCTATGCCTAAGCCCTTCATACTCACGATGTTATAACCCACACCGCTGAAATAGTTGTAGGCGGCTTTGTTGAGCGAATCGATATAGGGGGTCGCGATGGCGATATTCTTTTTACCAAAAGCATTGAGCGCAAGAAGACAATCATATGCGGTGGTAAGAACAGGCCTCTGGGCGATCTCGCATAAGTTGCTGCGGAATTTTTTCTCCCATTCCGCCCCTTGCAGGAAGCTGCCCGATGTACAGCCATAGATAATGACATCGCTCAAGCAGCTCATCATTTCGTCGACGGCTCGTTCGGCATTGTTGGCCATCACTCGGAGACTATCAGGATTGGTGGCTGTGAGTTTTACTCGCGTCACGTGGGTGGATATGCCTTCCGGCGCCATACGGAAAAATTCCTGCTCGGCTACCGTATTCGTCGATGGAAGGATCAGACCTATTCGTTCGCGATAACCGTACATTGCTGTCTATTCCTCCGATTCATACTTACTTAAAGACTTTTTTGCAGGCGGATTCTATTCTGCGAATTCCTTCATCAAGTACGGTGCGTGGGCAGGCGATATTAAACCGCATAAAGCATTCGCCTTCCGGACCAAAAGTAATCCCGTCGTTGAGACCTACTTTTGCCTCGCTTTCAAAGAAACTTTTAACCTCTGAATGCGGCAGGCACATTTTATGGCAATCAAGCCATATGAGGTAAGTGGCTTCCGGCTCAATAAGATCGATCACATCTATCGCTGCAAGGCGCGCGCGTAAGATGGAAAGATTCTCTGTAAGATATTCTATAAGTTCGTCGGCGTAATAGGCGCATTCATTGTAGGCCGCAACCAAGGCAAGAGGGCCGAAGATGGTGCGCCCGAAAATCTTCTCGCTGACGATATGCTGATAAACACGGTTGCGAAGATATGCGTTTGGCGCGACCATAGCCGCCGTGCGAAAGCCCGCAGTATTAAATGTTTTGCTTGGGTTGACAAATACGACGGAGTTTTCGCGCGCTTTCTCTGAAATGGAGCCCAGAGTGATATGCTTTTTCGGTGCATAGACAAGATCGCAATGTATCTCATCACAGACAATGATGACGTCGTTTTTTACACACAAATCAAGCATACGCTCAAGCTCGCTGCGAGAAAACACCCGGCCTGTCGGATTTTGCGGATTGCAAAGCAATAAAATCCGTGTGCGCGGGTCGCTCAACTGCTTTTCCAACAGCGTGAAATCCACCTCATATCTGCCGTTTTCAAGGATCATACGGTTCTCCAGCAAAGTGCGGCCGTTATTGATCACAAGGGCTCTGAAAGGAGGGTAGCAGGGCGTTTGTACGACAACTTTGTCACCAGGATCGGAAAATGCACGAACCGCACAGATTACGCCGGGGATAACTCCGGGACAATAGGTGATTGCTTCCGGAGGAACATCGTATTCGAAGCGAGAACGCATCCAATGACAAACGGCCTCTGAAAATGATTTTTGGTCAAAAGGATATCCGTAGATTCCATGCTGCGCCCGTGCGGTCACCGCGTCGACTACAGGCTGCGGACATTTGAAATCCGTATCGGCAATCCACATGGGAAGAACGTCCTGGGCAAAAAAATCAGGCGAATACTTTTTACTGTCGGTGTTTCTTCGATTAACGACTTCATCAAAATTATGTGTCATTGATACTTTTCTCCTTATCACATATCCATGCCAAGATAAGCCCGACGCACGCTGTCATCTTTCGCGAGATCGGTCGCCAAGCCGGAAAGCTTAATGCACCCCGTTTCAATGACATAAGCGTGCTTGGCATATTCAAAGGCTATATTGGCGTTTTGTTCAATGAGCAATATCGAAGTCCCCGACTTATTAATCATCTCAATTATCTTAAAAACCTGATCGACAATAACCGGGGCCAAACCCATAGACGGTTCGTCCAGAAGCATCAGGGACGGACGCGACATCAATGCGCGGCCGAGCGCGAGCATCTGCTGTTCCCCCCCGCTCAAGGAACCTGCGAGCTGTTTACGCCGCTCATAAAGCTTTGGAAGCATCTCGTAAACCAGAGCCATGGACTCGGATATTTTTGCCTTGTCCTTCACAAGGAAGGCGCCCATAAGGAGATTTTCTTCTATGCTTAATCCCGGAAAGACGTGGCGACCTTCGGGCACGTGTGCTACGCCTAATGCAGCGATCGCTTCGGGGGTCATGCCCACGAGCTCATGATTCTTATAAGTGATACTGCCGGCGGTCGTGTGAATGAGGCCGGATATTGCCTTGAGAAGGGTTGTCTTGCCGGCGCCATTAGCGCCCACAAGCGTAACAATCTCGCCTTCTCCAACCTCCAGCGAAACATCATTTAAAATGCGGATTTTATCATAATGGGTTATAAGATTAGATACCTTAAGCATTTGTGGACCTCTTTCCCAGATAAGCCTCAATGACAACACTGTTGTTTTGGATATCCTTAGGCTCTCCTTCGGCGATTTTTAGGCCACTCTCCATGACGGTAATAAATTCACACACCGACATGGCGCATTTCATATTGTGTTCGATAAGGATTATTGTGATGCCTGTATCGTGAACCTTTTCAATTATTTTCATAAGCTCGTCAATCTCTGAGCTATTCATACCGGCGGCAGGCTCATCCAAAAGAATAATATCAGGATCAGTTGCCATCGCACGCGCAATTTCGAGCAGGCGCTGGTGCCCATAGCTGAGATTTTTCGGCAAATTGTCACATTGGTTTTCCAGACCGATGAACTCGAGCAGGCCGTTGGCTTTTTCAGCCATCGCCTTTTCGGTGTTTGTGTAGTTCCCCGTGTGCAGCAGACTGTCAAATGTTAATATTCTGTGACGCAGGTTTTGAGCCACAATAAGGTTATCGCGAACGGACATCTCGGAGAATAGCTGAAGGTTTTGAAAGGTTCGGCAAATGCCCAGCCGTGCGATATCCCAGGGCCTTTTTCCCTGAATCTCCATGCCCTTAAAAAGGACTTTTCCCTGCGTAGGCTTGTAAAGCCCGGTCAAAATGTTAAAAAAAGTTGTTTTACCTGCGCCGTTTGGCCCAATGAGTCCCTGGATAGAACCCTTTTTAAGCTCAAAATCAACATTATTGACAGCTTTCAATCCGCCAAATGAGCAAGTCAGGCCAGTTGTTTCCAGAATTATATCATTCATTAAACTTTGCCCTCCTCATTATGAGATTGCTCGATCTTTCTGTGGCCTATTATGCTTGATTTCAGCTTGTTCAAAAGCCCGACGCAGCCGGCCGGTGCAAATATTACAATTAGAATAAGCAGCACAGAGAATATGACATAGCGCCAGTCTCCGAGCGGACGCAACCATTCAGGTACGAAGGTCTGAATAAACGCGCCGATAATAGTTCCGAGAACTGAGCCGCGCCCGCCGATGACAAGCACCTGCACCATGGAAAAAGACAGTGAGAGATTGAATTGGTCTGGACTTATATAAGTATTGTAATAAGCATATAGTGTGCCCGCCAGGCCCGCAAATCCGGAGCAGATTGCAAATGCGAGTACATTATATCTTACGGGGTTGATCCCCATCGCCTCCGCGGCGATGCGACTGTTGCCCATTGCCCTCCAGGAACGGCCTATGGGACCGTTCTTTATTCTGGTAAAGACAAAAATTGCAAGTAAGGCAAAAGCAAGTGTGAGCAAATACATCTTGTATTTTGTGTCAAAGGCTATCCCGAACAATTTCAGCGGCCCAATGTTGATTACGCCGATGGGCCCATTTGAAAAATCGGTGAGATTTGTCATGAGCAATATAAAAAGCTGAGTAAACGCAAGGGTTGTCATCGTAAGATAGGGGCCCTTAAGGCGCGCTGCGGGGAGGCCGAGCAAAGCACCGATGATTATGGAAAACACCGTGCCAAGTATGATGGTGATCCATGCGGGCGTACCTAACTTTGTGCACATAAGCCCCGCCGTATAAGCGCCGATTCCAAAAAAGGCGGAGTGGCCCAAAGAAACCTGTCCCGAGAGACCGATAAGCAAATTGAGCCCCAGATAGCTTACAATGCTTATCATAAATGTAGTCAGCAGGTGCATTACGTATTTGCTGCTGAATATCAGCGGCAGCACGCTGGCGAGCGCAACGATGCATATGTAGAAAATGAATTTCGGGGCGAATGCTTTCTTCATACCTTCTCCTTCCCGGACTTAAACAGGTTTGTAAATCCGTTCGGAAGCACAATTAGTACTATAATTAGAACGATAAAGGATATGATGTCCTTAAAGCCCGATGATACGTAGATTGCTCCCAAATATTCTACAATCCCCAAGAAATAGCCGCCAATCAGGCCGCCGCCAAGATTTCCAAGGCCGCCAATGGTCGAAGAGAGGAACGCTTTTTGCCCATAATAAGAACCCAGGTCTGCCGTAATGTAGAATAAGGGCGCGATAAGAATGCCTGCAGCGCCGGCGAGTCCGGAACTTATCATCAGGGTCACCGTATCGCATTTGCGCGCTGAAATTCCCATCAATCTGGCGGTGTCTCTATCCTCCGCTGCAGCTCTGAGTGCTCGTCCCCATCTTGTTTTTGCAAAGAAAGTCGTAAGAATCATTACAAGCACTATGGATATCAGGGATATGTAGATTCTAACAGCCGAAATGGTGGCGCCGAACACGGTGAAGTATTGTCCTTCAAACATATTTGGAATGGCTAGTGGTTCGGCGCCCCATATAATTCGGCATACGTTGCGTATGATTGTGGATAGGCCAATCGTTACAACCATATTATCCGTTCTGCCTTTTCTTCCCCGTATAGGTGCAAGAACACCGGAATAAACTATTCCCACCAAAGCGGAAGTGAGGATTGTTAGTACTATGGCGAGAAGATAATTGACATCTAAGAGAACGCTGTATTGATATCCGATATAAGCACCCAACATCAGCAAATCGCCCTGGGAAAAATTCAGAACGCCGAGAGCTCGCCAAATGAGGGTATATCCTATTGCGACGAGCGCATAGATGCTACCTATAGCAAGCCCTCCGACAATTTGTTGTATTAACATGATGACCTCCACAAAGCTGTGTTTTGTTACAGGCGATAACAAAAAGGGGAGACGCTATTTGATGCGAGTCCAAACACCATCCGTGAGCTGTGTGATATAAAGCTGCTTATCGGGAACCTGATGGTTTTCGTCAAACTTGATAGTTCCGCAAATTCCGTCATAATCAGCCGTGGCGATCGCATCTCTGATATCGGTTGAATTCAGGCTTTTGGCGCGGGTGATGGCATCAAACACCATGTTTGCACCGTCATAAGCCTGCGCATTGGTAAGGTCGGGCTCATAGCCGTACTTTTCCTGGAACTTCTTGTTGAAGGCCTGAACATCTTCGCCGCCTTCTGAAAGGAGAAAGGTATTTACGCACATCTGTCCCTCACCGTATTTGCCGGCAAGCTCAACGTACGTGGTTCCGGGAATCCCGCCCGCGCCGGCGCACGGAAGATCACTGAGGCCCTGCTCTGCGAGCTGCACACGAATCAGCGCGGCCTCCGTAGCGGCTCCCCAACCGATAAGCGCATCAGGCTCTGCTGCTTTGATGTTATTGATCTGAGCCGTGAAATCCTTATCTCCGCTTGTGTAGCTCTCAACACAAACGGGCTCGAGTCCGTATTCCGCCAGCGCGGCAATCGCACCCTTGACACCGCCTTGGCCATAGTCATCATTGCCGCCGATAACCGCTATCTTCTTGTAACCGCAATCCTCTACGAAATACTTCGCAAGGAACTTGGCCTGGATCGCATCGCTCGGAATGGTTTGGAATATCCAATCGTTTCCGTCCTGCGATCCAATCTTCGGGCTTGAGGAGTTCGGCGCAACCTGCGGGACTTCGTTCTGTGCCGAAATAGACATGGCCGCAACAGTGCAGGAGCTGGGGTTGGAACCGATGAGAACCTGGCAACCGTCATTGTTGACGAGTTTGGTGACGGCCGAAACAGCAGACGCAGCCACGCCTTCATCATCCTCGACAATGATCTCAATCTGGGCTCCATAGATGCCGCCGTTCGCGTTGATCTCTTCAGCCGCGAGGGTCACTGCATCCTTGATGCGCTTGCCCTTGTCTGCCGTTGTGCCGGACAGCGGCACAAACAGGCCTACCTTAACGGTCTGCCCTTCCAACAGTGTCGCTTCGTCGGTGGAACCTGTCGTACCTTCATCGGATGTGTTGCTCTTGCAGCCCACCGCTAAAAGGCACAGACAGAAGGCCAGCGCGAGAGCAAGGATTTTAAGTGTCAGCCTTTTCATAATTGTCCTCCAGTTTTTTATTATTTGCATATCCCAAGACGTGAGTCTCAGGGAACAGCCAAATTAATAAATGTCATGCTTTCTGCAGGAAAGGTAGGGATAACGTGTGCGAACCTCTTCAAGCAGTCCCAGATCAAAGTCTGCGCTCACAACGCCCTCGCGGTTCTGCGCGTCCGCAACGATATTTCCGGCGGGGTCAATTATGCAGGATGAACCAAAGAAACAGGTGTCTTTCTCAACCCCGACCATATTTGCCGCGGCAACATAGCAACCGTTTTCCAATGCGCGAGCGCGGGTGAAAATATCAAACGCATATGCGCGGGCTGGATTGGAAAAAGCGAAGGTATAAAAAAGCGCATCGGCGCCCCCGAGCGCGTGGGCGCGTGCAACTTCCGGGAAACTGACGTCAAAGCAGACCATTAAGCCCGCACGCCCGATTGACGTCTCGGCGCAACACAGTTGATTTCCCGGTGTAAAATAATTCACTTCCGAACCCCAAAGGTGTATCTTGCGGTAAAAGGCCGTCATACCGTTTTCGGTTACAAGTATGGCGGTATTGTAAGGCAATCCACCCTTGGAATTGCGCTCCGGCACGGAGGTGTATATTTGGATACCCCCGTTTTCCGCAGAGAGTTGCGTAAAGGCATTTACGAATGCTCCGTCGAGAGGCTCGGCGAGCGAGGAGAAAACATCATCCGCCCGATATCCTGTCACACACAACTCGGGCAACAAAACAATATCGGCGTGCTGCGCCGCAGCTTCATGCACAAGCCGCTTGATGACGGCGAGATTATTCGCGATTTCCAGTGTTTTAGAGTGCATTTGAGCGACTGCAATTTTTTTCATGGTCTGATCCTGAAATAAGTTTCATCATTCCTGCCCCAATGGGCTTCTTCTCGCTGAATTATATTTTATTGCATGTTATTCACTTTGTCAATAAATAATTATTTTTCCACAGAAATTTTATGGACAAAATAACGGTTAAATTTTAAAAACGACCAAAAATATCATTTTTACAAACGCTATTTTCATGAAATCATTAACTTGTGGTTGCATTTGCTGGTGCCCGTGATATAATTAATTTCATCAACTACTCGCCGAAAAATGAAAATAATTTTATTAAAAGAAGAAAGGAGGGAAGAAGGCAGATGCAAACGCAACAATTGGCGGACTACATTGCAGATATTCATTACGAAAACCTCTCTGCTCATGTTATAGAAGTTGCAAAAAAAACAGTGCTGGACATTATTGGCGTGGCAATTGCGGGCTCAAGCACAAAAGATGCGGAGATATGGGAGCGCTACTATTCTTCCGATAAAACTTCCGGAGGACAGGCAAACGCGTGGCGGGGCGATTTCCCCCGAATGGGTTATAAACAAGCAGCGGCTTTGAATGCCGCGTGCGGTCATATTTTGGATTTTGATGATGTGCTGAATGAAGCCATTGCGCATTTGGGCGTAGTAACAGTGCCCGCGGCACTTGCTGTGTCGCAGAAGCTTTCGGCAAGTGGAAAAAGACTGATAGAAGCTGTAACTGCAGGATTTGAGATAGGCGCAAGGGTCGGACGCGCGATCAATCCCGGCTCCTACCGCATATGGCATACAACGGGCGTTGTGGGTGCCCTGTGCTCGAGCGCTGCCGTGGGAAAGTTATTGGGGCTCAACGGACGGCTGATGCAGCACGCCTTTGGAAATGCGGGCACACAAGCTTCCGGACTTTGGGAATTCATGAGCGATGGAGCCATGAGTAAACCTCTGCATACTGCAAACGCCACTGCGTGTGGGATTCGTGCTTCTGAGCTTGCAGAACTCGGTCTTACAGGAGCATCCAGAATACTGGAAGGCGATCAGGGGATGCTGCGAGCTTTCGACACGGAATATCGTCCGGAGCTGCTGACTTACGGTTTGGGCGGGGAATATATGATTGCCGAAAATTCCTTTAAGCTGTATCCCTGCTGTCGCCACACGCATTCCGGCATCTGCAGCATGGACAGATTACTTAAAGCGCATCCCGTGGATGCTGCGCACATCGCGGCCATACGGGTTTACACCTATACGGCCTCAAAAAATCTTACTGATCGTCCGGAACCGGCAACCCCATACGCGTGTAAATTCAGCATCCAATATTGCCTGAGCGCGATGGTCATCAACGGGGGATATGATCCGAAAATATTCGATGCGGAGGCAATTGATGATCCGGCGATACGACGCTTGATGAAGCGTATAACGGTGTGCGATGATGACGCCATTAATGAAGGGATAAAAAAGGATTCATCGTGTTGGGCCAATAGAACGGAGATCGTTTTTGATAATGGCGCCGTATTTTGTGAAAGCACGGCTTATCCGCCCGGGGATTCGCATATACCGATGAGTTGGGATGATCTGCTGAGCAAATTTCACTCCATGACGGACGGAGTACTCGGAAGAAAATGTGCGGAACAGCTTGTAAGCCGCATACAAGCACTTGAAAAAATTGATGATGTTAACATGATTTTTGTATGACGCTGTAGAAGGAACCATTAACTGTAATGTAAGAAAGGAAACAGACATGGCACTTGGAACGGATGAAAAAAAGCAGATAATCATTGACACAGTTATTCGAGCAGTCACTGAAATATCTGCGGATGCGCGTCAGTTGCTTACCGAGGCCCGTGACAACGAGACGAATGAAACGGCGAAGAGTATGCTCAACACGATGCTGGAAAATCTGGATGTCGCAAAGGAGAGGGATAAAGCCGTATGTCAATCACCAGGGTATCCAACCTGTTGGGTAAGTCATGGCGAGGAGAATTTTCCGGCGTACATAAAAGACGCTGTGGGTGAGGCGTTAGCTATAGCAACGAAGCGCGGTTATCTTCGACCGAGCATGGTAGACCCGATCTCCCGCAAAAACACCGGCGATAATACCGGCGCGGGCGTTCCGAACATTGAATATGAGTATAATCCGGGACAGAATTATATTGACTTTCGGATAAGTCTAAAAGGCTGCGGAGCGGAGCTTGGCAATGCGATGCAGATATTTACTCCAGCCAAACTGGGTAAAGATCTTATTGGCCTCAAGCGGTATGTGCTCGAAACAGTGATTGCCGCGGGGGGAAAGCCCTGCCCTCCGTATTCAATAGGTATCGGAATAGGCGGTCAGATGGATGTGGCTTGTAAACTTTCCCGCCGGGCCGTCAGCGTGCGAAAATGGGACGACACGAACAAGGATCCGCAACTTGCCATGCTTGAGCGTGAACTGAAGGATTCCATTAATTCTCTGGGCCTTGGTGCTGCGGGTATCGGCGGAGACACCGTATGCCTTGCGGTCAAAATAGAAAAGGTGCATACACATACGGCGAGTGCGCCGGTTGCAATTAACTTTCACTGCTGGGTAGCGCGGCGTGCGGGTGTGCGTATTTACGACGATGGAAATACTGAAATAATACTTTAAGGGCAGAAGGAGGCAATATATGAAGACCTATGAACTTGCTGTTCCGCTCAGCGATGAGAGCGTCAGGCAACTGCGGACGGGGGATATAGTGTATCTCACCGGTAACATTTTTACTTCGCGCGATATGGCTCATTTAAAATACAAAGCGATTCTGGAAGAGGGCGGAAAGCTGCCCAAGGATTTTAAAGGCGCCGCAATATTTCACGCCGGCCCTGTTGCGATGCAAAGAGACGGTAAATGGGATCTTCAGGTCATCGGGCCGACGACCAGCATACGTATGGAGCCCTACGCCGAAATGGTCGGCCAGATGGGGGTAAAGGCGATCGTGGGCAAAGGGGGTATGGCTGAGGATACACAGCACGCTGCCCAAAAATATGGTTATGTATACCTGCAAGCCGCTCCGGGCTGCGGCGCAAAGCTCGCGGAGGGCATAAAAAGCATACAGGACGTGACGTATCTTGAAATGGGGATGCCGGAAGCGTTGTGGGATTTAAAAGCGGAAAAATTCGGTCCCTTGGTCGTTGGAATGGATACGCAGGGAAACAGCATTTATGCAGACCTAAAAGCGAAAGCGATTAGCAAAATGAATGAGATATACAAAGTGTGACGATAGGGAGATGAAAATGGATTATCGTATTGAACATGACTCTATGGGAGAGGTGCAGGTCCCCGTGGATAAGTATTGGGGGGCGCAAACCCAACGCAGTCTGCAAAATTTTGAAATAAGCACTGAAAAAATTCCTTTGGAAATCATCCGGGCCTTTGCGATCCTTAAAAAATCTGCTGCGCTTGTAAACTCCGAGCTTGGCAGGCTGGACGAACGCCGCTGCAATGCGATCTGTGCAGTTTGCGATGAAATATCCGCCGGCGAGCTCGATGATCACTTTCCCCTTTCCGTGTGGCAAACGGGCAGTGGGACGCAGTCAAACATGAATGTAAACGAGGTGATCGCCAACAGGGCGAATATGCTCGCGGGCGAAAAGATTTTACATCCGAACGACCATGTAAATATGTCGCAAAGTTCTAACGATACATTTCCAACCGCGATGCACATAGCGGCAGCGTTGGGAATAGAAGCATCTTTGCTCCCGGCGATCGATCGGATGATAGAGACCTACAGGCGTTTGGAAAAAGAAAACGAGGGCATAGTCAAAAGCGGGCGGACACATCTGCAGGATGCAACACCCATCGCTTTCTCGCAGGAGATAAGCGGGTGGCGCGCAATGCTTGAGCGCGACAGAGCTATGATATCCGACGCGCTTGTCCATTTGGAGCACATTGCCTTGGGCGGAACCGCAGTGGGCACAGGACTGAATGCGCCCGCGGGGTTTGCCGAGGATGTGGCAAAAAAGGTGGCTGAGCTGACTGGCTTGCCCTTTAAGACCTCCGAAAACAAATTTCAAGCGCTCACTTCAAAAGATGAGCTTGTTTTTGCGCACGGCGCGCTTAAGGCTCTCGCGGCGGATATGATGAAAACGGCAAATGATATACGATGGCTTGCCAGCGGCCCGCGCTGCGGCTTGGGGGAGATATTTATTCCGGAGAATGAGCCTGGGAGTTCCATTATGCCCGGAAAAGTGAACCCCACGCAGTGCGAATCAGTGACGATGGTGGCTGTACAGGTTATGGCAAACGACGTGGCCGTCGGGTTTTCCGCTTCTCAAGGCAATTTTGAGCTGAATGTTTTCATGCCGGTGTGTATTCATAATTTTTTACAATCGGTGCGCTTACTTGCGGACTCACTTGCTTCCTTTGAAAAAAACTGTGTCTGTGGAATAACAGCGAACAAAGAGAAAATGAAGGCGAATCTCCATAATTCTTTAATGCTTGTTACCGCCATAAGTCCTGCCATAGGGTACGAGAACGCCGCAAAGACCGCAAAATATGCTTATACGAACGGTGTTTCCTTGCGTGAGGCGTGTACGTCGCTCGGTTTCCTTTCCGCCGAGAAATTTGACGAAATATTCCATCCGGAACAAATGATATAGGCAGGCGGCGCCGTAAGGGGCACAGATATGAGCAGTATTGTAACGCTTTCATTTAATGGTTGATTGCATAATGAAGTTGGACACTTGAAAGAAGAATCCATAGTGATTTTCCCCTCATGGTAAAATGGGGTTCTCACACTACCATTAACCAAGGGGGCAATCACTATGGACTGCCAAGATTATATCACAGTCATACC
>JAYFQJ010000106.1:0-57860 GCA_034927165.1 Oscillospiraceae bacterium | reverse complement strand
GCTCCCCTATGCCCTCGTCGTGACGAGCTACGCCGGCGCGACGCCCGAGCAGGTGGAGTCCGAGGTCAGCCGCCCCGTCGAACAGACGATGGCGACGCTCGACGGCATCGCCTCGGTGCGCTCAACCTCCTCCGAAAACGTGTCGATGGTCATCCTCGAGTTTGAAAGCGGCACCGACATGGACATCGCGACAGTCAATATCCGCGAAAAGCTCGACATGATCCGCGGCAGCTGGGACGCGATGGTCGGCACGCCCTTCATTCTGAAGCTCAACCCGGATATGCTGCCCGTGACGGTCGCCGCGGTCGACCGCGGGGATATGTCCACGCTCGAGTTGTCGGCATTTGTCGCGGACACGCTGCAGCCGAAGCTCGAGGGTGTGGAGGGCGTCGCGAGCGTCTCGCTCAGCGGCACTGTGGAGCAGACCGTGAACGTCGCGATCAACGAAGAAAAACTCGCGGCGGTCAATGAGCGCGTCAGCGAGGCGGTACTCGATTCCTTCAGCGGCGCGAGCGGCAAGCTCTGGTCGGGCATCAGCCAGGCGAACAGCGGCATCTCCTCGCTGGATTCCGCCAAAACTTCCATCGCCGACGCACAAACGCAGCTCGCGACGCAGACAGAGGCCGCGCGGCTGACGCTCGGCAAGAACCGCGCGCTGCTCGTCTCCCTCAAGGACCCGTCGCTGCAAGCGACGCTCACCGGCTTGAATACAAATATAAGCAGCATCGAAGCGGCCAGAGCCGCGGCGCTCGCCGCCGATCCAAACGCGGATGTGAGCGCCTATGACGCGCAGCTTTCCGCGATCGATGCGGCGCTCTCCGGCTACGGGATCACCCGCAGCCAGCTGCCCTCGCTGGTCGCCTCTTTCGCGACGCTCGACGCGCAGATCGCCGCCGTCGACGACGCGCTTTCCCAGCTCAATATCCAGTCGCAGGTCGCGTCCGCGCAGCTGGGCAACAAAATGACCGAGGCGACGGTCGGAGCGGCGACGCTGAGCACGACGGTCAGCTCGCTTCGTTCCGCGCTCGAGCAGGTGCAAAGCGCAAAGGAGGCGGCGCTGCGTTCGGCCGACCTCACCGGCATCCTCACGATGGACAACCTGTCGGCGATCCTGACAGCGCAGAATTTTTCGATGCCGGCGGGCTACATAACCGAGGAGAACACCCGGTATCTTGTGCGTGTCGCAGGCGGCATCGACGATCTCGACGCGCTGCGCGATCTCGTGGTGCTCGATCTCGGGCTCGACGGGCTCGACGCCATCCGCCTTTCCGACGTCGCGGACGTCTACGTCAGCGACAACGCCGCCGAGGTATATGCGAAAATCAACGGCAGCGACGGCGTGCTGCTCTCCTTCAGCAAGCAGTCCGGCTATGCGACAGCGGACGTCGCCGACCGCATCAGCGCGGAATTTGACGCGCTCAGCGCGCAGTATGACGGCCTGCATTTTTCCACGCTCATGGATCAGGGCGAATACATCCATCTCGTCGTCGACTCGGTGCTTGAAAATCTGCTGATCGGCGCGCTGCTCGCCATCCTCATCCTGTTTTTGTTTCTGCGCGACCTTCGCCCGACATTTATCACCGCGTGCAGCATCCCCATCAGCGTCACCTTTGCGATCGTGCTGATGTATTTCTCGGGCGTCACGCTCAACATCATCTCCCTTGCCGGGCTCGCCGTCGGCGTCGGCATGCTGGTCGACAACTCCATCGTCGTTATCGAAAACATCTACCGCCTGCGCAGCATGGGTCTCTCCGCCGGTAAAGCGGCGATCTCCGGCGCGGCACAGGTCACGGCGGCGATCACCGCCTCCACCCTCACGACGGTGTGCGTCTTTTTCCCCATCGTGTTCGTCGAGGGTCTGACAAAGCAGCTGTTCACCGACATGGCGCTGACCATCGCCTACTCGCTGCTGTCGAGTCTCATCGTCGCGCTGACGCTCGTGCCCGCGATGGCGCGCGGTATCCTTGTGAAAAAGGCGGCCGCCGAGGAACCGAAATTCTATCAGAAGCTGCTCCGGAAATACAGATCGCTCGTGGAAAAGGCGCTCGACAGAAAGGCCCTCATTCTCGTGGGCTCGCTCGTGCTGCTGCTGGGCAGCGCCGCGTGGGCGCTCAGCCGGGGCTTCCAGTATATGCCGGATATGGCAAGCAACCAGATCATGGCGGAGCTGACGCTGCCGCAGGACAACACGCTCGCCGACACGGCGGCGGTCTGCGACGAGATCGCGGAAAAGGTCGGCGCGTTAGATGGGGTCGACACGGTCGGCACCATGCTCGCGGGCGGCATAAGCTCCGTCGTCGGCCTCGGGAGCAGCGCAGACGCAGACCCGTCGAGCGTCACGATGTACGTCATTGCGGGCGGCGACGCCAAAAAGACGGCGCGGGCGGTCTCCGACTTGCTCGCGCAGTACCCGGATGTGGAATCTACCGTCAGCGGCTCCTCCCAGATGACCAATTATGCGTCGGCGCTCGGCGGCTCGGGCGTCACGATCGACCTGTACGGCGACGATCTCGACGATCTGCGCGACGCCGCGCGCGGCGTCGCGTCCACGCTGCGCACCGTAGACGGCATCGCAGAGGTGGACGACGGCATCGGCGACACCACGCCGGAGCTGCGCGTCGTCGTCGACAAGACGGCGGCGATGAAGCACGGCCTCACCGTCGCGCAGGTCTACGCGCAGCTCGCCGCGTCGCTGACGCAGAGTAAGACCCCCACCTCGCTCGTCTATGCGGGGGAGGAACGGGAGATCGTGATCTCCCCCGACGCGGGCAGCGCTCTGACGCGCGCGGCGCTTCTCGATACGACCTTCACCGTCAAGGACAGCGCAGGAGAGGAAAGCGAGGTGCCTCTGTCGGACTTTGCGAAGATAGAGCAGACGGAATCGATGGATTCCATCTCGCGCAGCGGCCAGCGCCGCACCCTGACCGTGAGCGGCACGCTCGCGGACGGCTACAACGTCACGCTCGTGACCTCCGCGGCGCAGAAAGCGCTCGCGGACACAGCGCTGCCGCAGGGCGTCGCCCTCGAATACAGCGGCGAGAACGAGACGATCCTGTCCTCCATGAAGGATCTGCTGCTGATGCTGTTGCTGGGGATCGTGATCGTCTATCTCATCATGGTCGCGCAGTTCCAGTCGCTCGTGTCGCCCTTTATCGTCATGTTCACCATTCCGCTCGCGTTTACGGGCGGCCTGATCGCGCTGATCCTGTGCGGCATGGAGGTGAGCATCGTCGCCATGATCGGGTTTGTGATGCTCGTGGGCATCATCGTCAACAACGGCATCGTGCTCATCGACTATATCAACCGGCTCATGACGGAGGGCAGGGACAAGCGCACGGCGATCCTCGAGGCGGGCGCGACGCGTCTGCGCCCGGTGCTGATGACGGCGCTCACGACGATCCTCGGCCTCGTGCCGCTCGCGTTGGGGCTGGGCCTCGGCGCCGATCTCATCCAGCCCGTTGCCGTCGTGTGCATCGGCGGCCTCGTCTACGCCACTCTGATGACGCTGTTCGTCGTTCCGGTGATGTACGATCTGCTCATCCACCACGCGCCGCACAGCCTCACCGAGGAGGAGCTCGAGATCTCCGATCTGTAAAGGGCCTGTAACGCCCAAGCACTGCCGGCGCGAAAGACGCTCCCGGCAAGAAGCGAATCTCATGACTCCCCCGAGCCTCGAGTCCTGTGCTTTTCCGTTCGGAGGATCATCTTGTGTTCGCCGAAGCGACGGATCCCACGCAGCGGACGTTTTTTGAGCCCTCCGCTGCGGCGGAGGACTCGCTGCTAAAGCAGGATCCCGGCAGGCCGCCGGCGAAGAGGCGATCTCTTCCCGACGGCCTGCTTTTTATTGGATAATATTTCCTGCGGCTTTCCTGTTCCAATTCCGTCCGAAAGTCTCTAAAGTAAAAGCGGGAGGATGCCATGGGAAAATTATACGGATATGTGCGCGTTTCGACCAAGGATCAGAATGAGGACCGGCAGCTTATCGCGATGGACGCGTTCGGCGTGCGCTCGGAAAATATTTTTTCGGATAAGCTCAGCGGAAAGAACTTCGACCGCCCCGCCTACGGGAGGCTGCTCAAAAAGGTGCGCCCGGGCGACATCATCGCGGTCAAATCCATCGACCGCCTCGGGCGCAACTACGAGGAGATCCTCGAGCAGTGGCGGATCATCACAAAGGAGAAGCAAGTCGGCATCGTTGTGCTCGATATGCCGCTGCTCGACACGCGCCGCAAGGACAGGGACCTCACCGGCACCTTTATCGCCGACCTCGTGCTGCAGATCCTGAGCTATGTCGCGGAAACGGAGCGCGCCAACATCAAGGCGCGGCAGGCGGAGGGCATCGCCGCCGCCCGGCGCCGCGGGGTGCGCTTCGCCCCTCCGCGCAAGGCGGTTCCCCCGGAGTTTGACGCGCTGCAGGCGCAATGGTGCGCGGGGCAGATCGGCTCCCGCGCCGCGGCGGCGCAGCTGGGCATCTCCCACGATACCTTTCTGCGCTGGATCCACGAGGGAGGAAAATAATGGAAGATAATGTAGACTTTTGCTGACTTCCGTATTATAATGTAGACGTTCTCTTACTTTTTCTTTAAACAGATAAAATCCGTTCATGCAGGCATTCGGAGGGCATTACGGCAGCAGGTTTCTATAAAAATCCACCGGGCCGCGCCGTAAGGTAATGTCTAAATTATCTGACAGAAAGGCGCCACCTATGGGAAAAGAAACCAATCAGGTCATAGAGCTGCTCAACGAGCTGCAAGCGCGCACCGGAGGCCTTTATCTCTCCGACCTGCACGCGTCCCAATACAGCGCCGCCGTCTATGCGGCGCTCGGAAAGATGGACCTGCGGGGCTGTCCCCTGCCTGTGCTCAACAAGGTGCTGCAATATATTTCCCTATCGGACGTCAGCTTTGAGGATATGCAGAGCGCGCTGGATTTTATTGAACGCAAAGCAAAAATATAAAAAGAAGGACCGGCAATGCCGGTCCTTCTCTTTTTACAGATCGTCCGCGTCCTGCACGGGCTTTTCGTCCCCGTCGGCCGGCACGCCCGTCCAGCTTCCGGCGGGGTCGTACTGCGGCGACGCCTCCGACAGGGCCTCGGGGCGCGCGTCCACGTCAACGGGCGCTTTTTTCTTTTTGGGCAGCTTCATAACGGCGCTTCCTTTCGGCTTTCTTCCGTTAGCATACCCCGCCCGCGCGCAATTATAGCACGACGCGAAATCCCGTGGCGTCGATCGCTTCGATCAGCGCTTCTTTGGTTACGACCGCCTCGTCATACTCGACGACGGCGTCCTGTGTCTCGTTGGACACGACGGCGCTTTGCACGCCCTTGAGCGACGTCAGCACCTTCTGTACGCGCGCGGCGCAATGGGGACATTCCATACCCGTGATCGAAAATTTCTGTTTCATTTTAATTCTCCTTATCGATAGTTCTTATTTATCCAGCCGGACGCTGCGCAGCCGCAGCGCGTTCGTCACGACGCTGACCGAGGACAGCGACATACACGCCGCCGCGATGACGGGGTTGAGCAGCACGCCGCCGAAGGCGTACAGCACGCCCGCCGCCACCGGTATACCGATCGTATTATAGCAGAAAGCCCAGAAAAGATTCTGCTTTATATTGCGGATGACCGCGCGGGACAACCGCACCGCCGCGCTGACGCCGCAAAGCGAGCTGCCCGTGAGCACCACGTCGGCCGATTCGATGGCGACGTCGGCGCCCGCGCCCATCGCGATGCCGACGTCCGCGCGCGCGAGCGCGACCGAATCGTTGATGCCGTCGCCGACCATCGCGACGCGCTCGCCCATTTTCATGCGCGCGGCGATCTCCTGTGCCTTGCCGTCCGGCAGCACGCCGGAAATAACGTCGTCGATGCCCGCCGCGCGCGCGACCGCCGCCGCGGTGCGCGCGTTGTCTCCCGTGAGCATCGCCGTGCGCACGCCGTCGCCGCGCAGCGCCTCCATCGCGCGCGCGCTGTCGGACTTGATGCGGTCGGCGACGGCGATCAGCCCCGCGAACGCGCCGTCCTTCGAGAAATACAGCAGCGTTTTTCCGTCGTCCTGCAGCTGCCGCGCCGTGTCGGCGAACGCGCCGATCTCAACGCCGCTCTCCTCCATCAGCCGCGCGCTGCCCGCCAGGATCTGTGCGCCGCCGATGCGCGCCGCCAGTCCCCGCCCCGCGAGCGCCGTGTTGCTCTCACAAGCCTCGACGGCGACGTTTTCCGCTTCGGCGCGCTGCACGACCGCTCCCGCGAGGGGATGCGCGGAGGGCGCCTCCGCCGCCGCGGCGAGCGCGAGCAGCGCACGCGCGTCCATGCCCTTTGCGGGCAGAATATCCGTCACGGCGGGCTTTCCTTCGGTGACGGTCCCGGTCTTATCGAACAGCACCGTCGTCACGCCGCTGAGCGTCTCGAGCGCCTCGCCGTTCTTGAACAGGATGCCGTGCTGCGCGCCGCGTCCGGTGCCGACCATCAGCGCCGTCGGCGTCGCAAGGCCGAGCGCACACGGGCAGGCGATGACGAGCACCGACACGAAAATACGCAGCGCAAAGGAGAAGCTCTCCCCCGCGAGCAGCCAGATGACCGCGGCGAGCAGCGCCGCGCTCATGGACGCGGGCACAAACCAACCGGAGACCTTGTCCGCAAGCCGCGCGATGGGCGCCTTGCCCGACTGCGCCTCCTCGACGAGCCGAATGATGGACGCGAGGGTGCTGTCCGCCCCCGTGCGCGTCACCTCTACCTCCAGCGCGCCCGCGAGGTTGATCGTCGCCCCCGTCACCCGGTCGCCCGCGTGCTTCTCTACCGGCAGACTTTCGCCCGTCAGCATCGACTCGTCCACCGCGCTGTCTCCCGCGCGCACGACGCCGTCCGCCGGAATGCGGTCTCCCGCCCGCACCGCGAGCAGATCCCCCGCCCGCAGACTTTCCGCAGGCACCTCGACGATCCCGCCGCCGCGCTTCACGAACGCGGTGTCGGGCGCGAGATCATAGAGCGCCGCGATCGCGCCGCTCGTCTTTTTCTTTGCGCGCGCCTCCATATATTTGCCGAGCATGATGAGCGTGATGATCATCGCGCAGGACTCGAAATACATATCCATCGCCGCATGGGCGTCGCCGCCGAGAATGCGGGCGAACGAATATAGGCTGTATAAGAATGACGCCGTCGTACCGACGGCGACGAGGCTGTCCATATTCGGATGACATAGAAACAACGCTTTGTAGCCGCTTGTATAAAAATTGAAGCCACAGACGATGACCGGCAGCGTCAGCAGCAGCTGCGCCGCCGCAAACGCGGCGGGGTGCTCCATCGGCGCAAGGAAAGCGGGATAGGGCAGCGAGACGAAGCTGACCATGTGCGCCATCGCGAGATAGAACAGCGGCACGGTGAAGACCGCCGCGACGATCAGCTTTTTCCTGCGCGCCGCGAGCGCCGCGTCCTGCGCCTGAAAGCGCGCCGCGTCCGTCTGCGCCGCCGATTCTGTCTGCGCCTCGTAGCCGAAGCCCGCGCGCTCGACCGCCGCGCGGATGTCCGCCTCCTGCCCGCCCGCGTCGTCGTATTCGGCGCTCAGCGTCCCGGTCGTCAGATTGACCGCCGCCGACTGCACGAAGGGCAGCCGACCCACCGCGCGCTCGACCGCCGCCGAGCACGCCGCGCAGCTCATGCCTGTGATGGTCGCACGGACCGTCTGTTTCATAGTCGCTCCACCTGTTTTTTGAATGATTTTTCTTCGGTTTAAATTATACTATTTTAGTCAAGAATGTCAATAAAAAGAAAATCGCCCCCGCCGGGCGCTCGCTGCGCCCGCGGGGACGATCGGCTTTGCCCCTAAACGAAGCGGGGGCGCGGATCAGTACAGCGACGCGGGGTCGACGTACTTGTCGCCGCTTTTGATCTCAAAATGCAAGTGGGCGGTCTCGCCGCTTTCGAGCAGCGCCGTCGAGCCGACGGCGCCCAGCTGATCGCCCTGCGAAACGCGCTGTCCCGCCTTCACGGAGAGCATCGAGAGGTTGGCATAGACCGCCGTATACCCGGTGTCCAGCTTGACCTCGACGATATAGCCCCACAGCGGGTCGCTTTCGGCGCGCTGCACCTCGCCGGAATAGACGGCGACCACGGGCGTCCCCTCGGCGGCCGCATAATCGACGCCGTTGTGAGTGCGCCAGTCGTTCATCGTGACGCTGCGCACGAGCTCCCCGTCGCTGAAGCCGTTGGTGACGCTGCCCGCGACGGGCTGTGCGTAGATCGGGATCAGCGGCTCGGCGTTCGCCTCGCCCGCGGTCTCCTCGACCGGCTCCTCGGCGGGCGCGGCGTCGGCGGGCACGTCCTCCTCCGGAACGGCAACCGGCTGCTGCGGCTGAGTCGCCGCTTCGCTTTGCGCGGGCGGCGTGTCGTCCGCAAGATTTGTCAATATCCTGTTGACCGCCGACAGCGACAGCGCGGCGGCCGCCGCGACGCAGACGACCAGCGCAATGTAGAAACCGTTCTTTTTCAGAAATTCCCTGAATGACTTATTTTTGTCATTGCCCTTTTTCATAACAATTCACATTCCTTGGGCATAGTTTGGACCGCGCGGCGATAAAATATGCAGGGCAGACGTCCGCTATTGACAAAACGCACCCGGTCTGTAGAATAAAATACAGTCGTCCGGATCATCGGACGGCCCTGTTACGCTTATGATAGGAGATTCTGCCGTATGGAAATAAACAAACATCTGGATATCGCGCCGGAGGTGCTCGAAGCGCTCGAGGTGGGCGCGCCGGTCGTGGCGCTCGAGTCCACCATTTTGAGCCACGGGATGCCGTTCCCGCAGAACGTGGCTTTCGCGAAGGGGGTCGAGCGCATCGCGCGGGACAAGGGTGTCGTTCCCGCGACGACGGCGATCGTCAACGGACGGCTGAAGGTCGGGCTGACCGAAGCAGAGCGCGACCGCATCTGCGACCCGACCGACGTTGGCAAGGTCAGTCGCCGGGACGTCGCGGTCTACGTGGCCGAGGGACTGACGGGCGCGACGACCGTCGCGTCGACGATGATCCTCGCGTCGATGGCGGGCATCCGCTTTTTTGCCACGGGCGGTCTCGGCGGCGTGCATCGCGGCGCGGAGAAGACGTTCGACATCTCCGCCGACTTGCAGGAGCTCGCGAACACGCCCGTGGCGGTCATCTGCGCGGGCGCGAAGTCGCTGCTCGATCTGAAGCTCACGCTCGAGTACCTCGAGACGATGGGCGTGCCGGTGCTCGGTTATCAAACGGAATATCTGCCCGCGTTCTACTGCAAGAGCAGCGGTCTCAGGCTGGATCGCCGCTGCGAGAGCGCCGCCGAGATTGCCGGCATCGCCCGCGCGAAATGGGAACTCGGCTTGAAGGGCGGCATGATCATCGGCAACCCCATCCCCGACAAGTACGCGCTCGACTACGACGAGATGGAGGGCGTCATCGGCAAGGCGCTCGACATGGCGAAGCAAGCGGGCATCCACGGCAAGGACACGACGCCGTATCTGCTCAAGACGATCAAGGATCTAACGGGCGGCGAGTCGTTTGAGAGCAATGTGGAGCTCGCGTACAACAACGTGCGGCTCGCGTGCGACATCGCGCTCGAGTACAGCAACCAGACCGGGAAAGAACAGGCATAAAAAAGAAGCCGCTCACAGAGCGGCTTCTTTTTTCTCCGTTATTGCGCCGACCGCGGCTGCTCCGCGGGCACGAGACAATAATTGAGCACAAAGCGGGAATTGGGGTGCTGCTGATAAAACTGCTTTTTGATGCGCTCAAGGACATAACGGCCGGTGTCATAGTTCACCGAAGGCAGCAGCAGCACGAACTGATTGAGGTTGTAGCGGGACAGGGTGTCGCCGCGGCGCATATTCGTGCGCATGATCTCCTGCAGCACGCCCATGAGCTTGTCAAGCATCATCGATTCCGCCGGGCGGTCGTCCGCACAGTTCAGAGTCATGAGCGCAACGAACATGGGGATGTTGAGCCGCTGCAGGCTGCGCATATTGATCTGATAAATATCCTGTAAAATGGAATAATCACAGATAAGCGCCCCTTGCCCGTCCGCGGGCGCGGCGGCGGTGAGCTCCCGAAGAATATCCGCGATGCCCGTTTCCGTCTGCTGCCGGTCCTCCAGAATGCGCCGGTAGAGCGCACGCAGATCCCTTTCCTTTGCGGCGTCGCCGAGCTCGATCTCGTGCAGCCCGGAGGCGTAGCTGTACTGCGCCGTCGCCTCCCGCGTTTTTCCGAGCGCGGTGAGCGCATTGATGAGCTCAAGGCTCAGCACCGAGTCGAGCGCATCGATCTCGAGCGCCCTGCGGCAGACGTCGCAGACCTCCTGGTATTCTCCGCGGGCGTTGAGCAGTGTGATGTATTTGTAGACTGTGTGCAGATACAGCTCATGGCAGCGGACGCTGTGCGACACGACCCAGGACTGGTTGTCCGCGTTTTCCAGCAGGTCGCCGACGTAGATGTCGAGCGCGCGGCGAAACCCGCCGCGCGCGGCGTCGGTGAGCTCTTCACACGCGAGCAGCTCGGCGCACAGCGTCTCGAAAACGTGCATATCGATCTCGCAGGGCGCCTGCGTATTCCACATATAGGCGTTGGATTTTGTCACGATGAGCCGCTGCGCGCCGAACGCGGACAGATCCTTCCGCAGACGGGACACGAGCGTTTTGAGCGCGTTGCCGGGATTTGTGTTATCCTCCGTCGGCCAGATGACCTCAAAAAGCTCCGCCGAGGGGACGGCTCTGTCCCACTGCAGCACGAGGTATTCGAGCAGCGCGAGCTTCTTTCTTGAGCCGCCCAGCGCGCGCACGATATCCGTTTCATTCTGAAGGATGCTGAATTTGCCGAAAAGCCTGACCTGCAAAGCGGTCATAAGCAAACGCCCCTTTGAATTCTAATCAACATGATTATACAAAATGTCGGATAAAAACACAAGCGCAACCAAAACAAGGGGACGGTCAATTGAGTTTTTCCGGCGGGTATGCTACTATGAGAACAATTACAGCTGTTTTTCAAGAGGGGGGTCGCCGTTGGATGAGACCGCGCACGCTTAGAAAAGCCGCTGTTTTTTGCATTTTTCTGCTTCTTGCGGTCCCGCTCGCGGCCTGCGGAAGAAAGACGCCGGCGGGCGCGGGCGCGCGCGGCAGCACGACCGTCGTGCGCGTGCCCACCGCGACCGAGCAGAACCTCATACAAAATGAAAACGCGCGCATCGATCTGTCCGGCACCGCCGAGGGCTATGTCGGCGTGCGGTATACGGGGCCGAACGAAAAGGTCAAGGTGCAGATCACAAAGGCGGCCGGGAGCGCCTACACCTACAATCTGAGCAGCGGCGAATACGCCTTCTTTCCCCTGTCGCTGGGCGACGGAAGCTACACCGTCAACGTCTATGAGAACATCGGGGCCAACACCTACGCGCTCGCGCTGTCGGCGGCGGCGGACGTCGTGCTCACCGATGCGTTCACGCCGTTTCTTTATGCCAATCAATACGTGGATTTCAGCGCGGACAGCGAGGCCGTCGTATGCGCCGCGCAGCTGTGCGCGAGCGCGGACGACGATCTTGGCGCGCTCGGCGCGATCTACGATTATGTGATCGGCAACATTCGCTACGACGAAAAAAAGGCGGCGTCCGATCTGCAGGGCTATTTGCCCGACGTCGACGAGACGCTCGACACAAAAAAGGGCATCTGCTTCGATTTCGCCTCCCTGATGGTCGCGATGCTGCGCTCGCAGAACATCCCGACCAAGCTGGTCACCGGCTATGCAGGGCAGACCGAGACGATGCACGCGTGGGTGAGCGTTTACATCGAGGAGATCGGCTGGGTGGACGGCATCATCCAGTTTGACGGCACCCAATGGGTGCGCATGGATCCGACCTTTGCGTCGGCCGGCAACACCAAGAGCATGAGCGAATATATAGGCGACGGCAGCAATTACACCGATCTGTTCTTTTATTGAGGAGGAAAAGCGATGGCGAACAAAACGCTGCGCGACGCGCAGCTTGCGGACCTGTTCGCAAGCCTTGCGCTGCTGACGCAAAACGGCATGTCGTCCTACGAGGCCCTTTGCATTCTGCGCGACGGCGCCGAGGACGCGGCGCAGCGCTCGCTGTACGGCGCGCTCGCGGGGGCGCTTTCGGAGGGCGGCGAGTTCTCCGCGGCGATGGAAGGGGCGGGATGCTTTCCCCGCTTCGCCGTGCGGCTGACGGCCGTGGGCGAGGCGACGGGCGAGAGCGCCGGCGTCTTTGACGCGCTGGGAACCTACTACAAAAAGAACGACGCGCTGCGCGCTGCGCTGCGCTCGACGGTCGTATACCCCGTCGTCATGCTGCTCGCGGTGCTCGCGGTGCTGTATGTGCTGTTCTCCCTTGTCCTGCCGCTGTTTTCGCGTATTTTCACGCTGCTGGGGGTGGGTGACGCGCCGCTGTTCGAGCGGCTGCTGGGCGCGGGTTATGCGCTCGACGCGGTCGCGCTGGGGCTGGGTCTTGAGGCGGCGGCGCTGCTGCTTGCATTTTTGATCCTGAACGCGACGGCGCGCGGCCGCGCATGGCTGGCGTCGCTGCTTTATAACGGTGCGCCCACGCGCTCGCTCGCCGCAAAGCTGTCGGCACAGCGGTTCTCCTACGCGCTGGGCGTCATGCTCGCCGGCGGCGTTTCCTTTGACGAGGCGATCCCGCTCGCGGCGGACACGCTCGACAGCCGCGCCGCGCAGGAAAAAGCGGCGGCGCTGCTCGCGCGTCTGGACGCGGGGACGGATTTTGCAAGCGCCTGTGCGCAATGCGGTATTTTTTCCGGCATATACGCCGGCATGATCGGCGCGGGCGTCCGCACGGGACACCTCGACGAGGTTCTGCTGACCGTCGCCGCGCGCTATGAGGAGGACGCGGATCGGCGGATCAACGCCGCCGTGTCCGCCGTGGAGCCGGCGCTCGTCGCGCTGCTGTCGGTGATCATGGGGCTGGTGCTTCTGTCGGTGATGACGCCGCTCGTCGGTATCATCTCCACGATGCTTTGAGAATTCGTATGAAAAAGAACTCGGAAAACAAAAAATGGCGGCGGGGCGCGTTGCTGTCGGCGCTGCTCGCCGTGCTCGTCCTCGCGGCGGCCTTCTTCGGGCTGCGCGCAGCGGCAGACGCGCTCGAAGGACAGACGCTCTCCTATGCGCGCGACAGCGTCTGCCGGGCGGCGGCGCTCTGCTACGCAGTGGAGGGCGTTTATCCGGAGGACGTCGATTATCTCGCTGCGCACTACGGCCTTTCGCTCGACCGCGAGCGCTACATCTATCACTACAACGCGCTCGGAGGCAATCTGTTCCCCGAGATCTATGTGATCGCGAAGCCGGCCGCGTGAGGGAGCCGTTATGTTTAAAAACAAGTCGGTATTGCAGACCTTTTCCATCCTGCTGCTCATCGGAATATTCGCGTGCTGCGCGCTGCTGACGGCGGCGCTCAGCGCGGGGGCGTTGAACGACGTTTCCGCGCGGGCGGCGTCCTCCTTTGACACACGCACCGGGCTGCTGTATGTTTCGCAGAAGCTGCGCGCGTGCGCTTCGCGGGAGGACGCGCGGGTCGAGCGATGCGCGGGCGGCGACGCGCTCGTGCTGATGGGCGCGCAGGGCACCTACGAAACATGGATCTTCGTGAGCGACGGGGTGCTGTGCGAGGTGACGCAGGCGGCCGGCACAGTGCCCGACGCGGCCGGCGCGCAGCCCGTCACCGACGCGGACAACTTTACCGTTGCGCAGACGGGCGGCCTGTTCGAGCTCCGGATCGAATCCGACGGCAGGGCGCTGTCCGCGCGCGTATTTATTCAAGCACAGGGGGGACGGACGGCATGACGGAACGAACCCTGCTGCGCGCGATGCGCGGCGCGGCGCAGACCGGGAAGGACCTCCCGGATCGCAAGAGCCGCCTGTTTTTGATCGAATTCATCGCCGCGCTCGCGGTGTTCTGCGTCGCGGCGGCGGTGTGCACCGGGCTGCTCGCGGTATCCTGCAAGCAAAGCCGAAGCACCGCGGCGCTCGACGGGGCGGCTTTCGCCTGCGCGTCCTGCGCTGACAGCTTCAAGGCGGCGGGAGGCGATGCCGCCGCGTGTGCGGCGCTTTGCGGCGGCGCTGCGGACGGCGAGACCGCGCGGGTCTGGTACGACGCCGACTGGACAGTCTGCGCTGAGGCGGACGCCGTCTACACGCTCACGGCGCAAGCTGAGGGCGGCGCGCTGCGCAAGGCGGCGATCTGTGTGACCGACGCGCGGGAAACCGTGCTGTTCGAGCTGACGGCGGCGGTCTATGCGCCGCAGGGAGGCGTGCGATGAGACAAAAAAGAGGTGTTGTCGTCGTCGGCGCCGTCACGATATTTGCGATCTTCACGGTGCTGCTGCTCGTGACCTTCTCCGCGCTCAGCTTTGTGCTCGCCCGGACCGACGCCGACCGCGCCGACCGCGCCGCCCAGACGACAGCCGCCTACTATGCTGCGGACGCCGCCGCATGGGAGCGCGTGGACGAGGCGGCGGCGCTGCTCGCGGACGACCCCGCAAGCGCGGCGCAGCGCTTCACGGGCGGGCAGCTCGTGCTCGCAGACGGGCGGGCGACCGTGACGCTGCAGACGCCCGTCTGCGACGCGCTCACGCTCTACAGTGAAGTGGAGCTGCTTTTGCAGGATGGGTACGTCGCATCGATGCACACGGTGCGCTGGCAGTGCGCGCCGGCACAGGAATGAAAGGGAGCGGGAGAAATGGATCTTACAAACACACTCAAGCGCGCGGTGGAGGAGCATATTTCCGATATTTTCATCGTTGCCGGCAAGCCGCTGTGCTTCAAGACCGGCGCGCACATCGAGCCGGTGGACAACGTGCGCCTGCTGCCAGACGCGACGCGGGCGTACATCACCGAGATCTACAAAATGGCGAACGACCGCAGCACCGCGCGGCTGACGGAGAAGGGCGACGACGATTTCTCCTTCTCTCTCAAGGGCGTGTCGCGCTTTCGCGTGAGCGCCTATAAGCAGCGCGGCTCGCTTGCCGCGGTCATCCGCGTCGTAGCGCTCGAGCTGCCGGATCCCCGCGCGCTGCACATTCCGGAGAACGTGCTGGCGCTCGCCGACATCCCGCGCGGGCTGCTACTCGTGTCCGGGCCGTCCGGCTGCGGGAAATCCACGACGCTCGCGTGCATGATCGACCGTATCAACGCGCAGCGCAGCGGCCACATCATCACGCTTGAGGACCCGATCGAATATCTGCACAGCCACAAGCGCTGCATCGTCAGCCAGCGCGAGATCGAGATGGACACCGAGAGTTATCCGGCGGCGCTGCGCGCGGCGCTGCGCCAGAACCCGGACGTCATCCTCATCGGCGAGCTGCGCGACGCGGAGTCCATCGCCATCGCGCTGACCGCCGCAGAGACGGGACATCTCGTCATCTCCACCCTGCACACCCTCGGCGCGGCGAACAGCGTGGACCGCCTTGTCGACGTTTTTCCGCCCGAGCAGCAGCAGCAGGTACGCATGCAGCTGTCGATGGTGCTGCAGGCGGTCGTCTCACAGCAGCTGCTGCCCGCGCGCGACGGCGGCGAGCGGCCCGCCTTCGAGCTGATGCTGTGCAGCAGCGCCGTGCGCAACACCATCCGCGACGGGCGCACCCATCAGCTGGACGCGCTCATCTTCGCAGGCGCGTCGGCGGGCATGGTTCCGATGGACGCGTCGCTTTTGGAGCTGTATCAGGCGGGCATCATCACCGCCGCGGAAGCGGAGCTGCGCAGCCTCGCGCCCGAGCAGCTCGCCCGGCGTCTGCGGGAAATCCAATAGTTCACATTTCCCCGTTGCTTTTTGCGCGCAGGTCTGTTATGATGTCCGCTGACCACATTACGGAGAGATGATATGACATTATCGGTTTTTTTGCTTTGCGTTAAGATTTTCTGCTGCCGCATCCTCGACGTGACCTTCGGCACGATCCGTCAGGTGCTCACGATCAAGGAGCGGTCGGCGCTCGCGGCGTTGTGCGGCTTTGTTGAGGTGCTCGTGTGGTATCTCGTCGTGCGCGAGGCGCTCAGCTCCGACGCCGGGATCTACACCGCCGTCGCTTACGCGGGCGGCTTCGCGTCCGGCACCTATATCGGCGGCCACATCGCCCGCCGCTTTATCCGCGTCAAGGTCACCGCGCAGGTCATCACGAGCACGCGCAGCGACGCGCTCGTTGAGGCGGTGCGCGCGGCGGGCTTCGGCGTGTCGGTCGTCAACGTCAACGGCTCGCAGTACGGGGACGAAAAATATCTGCTCATTATCGAGATGAACGGCTCGCGCGTCAAGGAGCTCAAAAAGCTGGTGAATTCCATCGACGCGCACGCGTTCATCTACGTAGAGGAATCCAAGCACGTTTTCAACGGCTTTATCAAATGATCCCGAGGAGAGGCACGGATGAAAAGTAAAAAGGAACTGGTGCGCGCACTGCTGCGCGACGAAAAAGAGGAATTCAGCGACGAGGAGCTCATCCAGATGCTGCTCGAGGCGAATGTGAGCGTCAATCTCAACGCGAAGGACAAGGAGAAAACGACGCCCGGCCAGCGCGCCGCGGACGCGGTCGCAAAATTTGCGGGCAGCTGGGGCTTCATCATCAGCTTTCTCGTCGTGATGGCGATCTGGATGGCGATCAACGTGCTGCTCGAGACAAAGGCGTTCGATTCCTATCCGTTTATACTGCTCAACCTTGTGCTGTCCTGCGTGGCCGCCGTGCAGGCGCCGCTCATCATGATGAGCCAGAACCGGCAGGAGCAGAAGGATCGCGCCCGCGCCGAGAACGACTACCGCGTCAACCTGAAAAACGAATTTCTCATCGGCGAGATCTACAAGCGCGTCGACCGCATCGCCGCCGCGCAGAGCAAAATACTCAAGGCGCTGGAAGCGAAGGAACAGACGGGCCGTGAGAAATAGAAAACGCCAGGGAGCGATCCCCGGCGATATTTTTTGTAAGATCGAGCGGCGGCGTTCACTGTTCTGCGGCGAGCTTTGCATTCTTATATGAGATAAAAATGTGACAGGGCGCGAACAGCGCCGCGGACGCCAGCAGCGGGATCGAACGGCTCATGACGCCGGAGAACAAAAACAGCGCCGCAGGCAAAACAGACAGCGCGAGCGCGCGAACGACGCCGTTCCGCCGCCATAGGACGACCCACATCGCGCAGTAAACCGCGCTCAGCGCCGCGCTGCCGATCAGATAAACGGCGAACGCTTCGTCCGACCACCAGCCGAACCACGTGCCGGGCACATGGATGATCATAAATGCAAAACAGCCAAAACGGCCGATCTGCTCGAGCGCTTCCACGAACCTGTTTTCATATGGGTCTGTGAAGCCGTCCTTGCGCTTGAGCGCAAAAACGACATTCGGTATCATGATCACACCCATAAAGAGCAATCCCCACGGATTTAACCACTCCAACTAACGTCCCCCCGTTGAACCGCTGCATTTCAGCGCAACTTGCAAACATCCACCCAGCCCGCGCCGCCGGACAGCCGCTCCAGCTCGGAGAGCGTCAGCTCTATGGCGCTGTTGGCGCTGCCGCACGCGGGAAAGACCGTTTCGAAGCGCTGCAGCGACGCATCCAGCCATACCCGCACGCCGTCGTTCACCGCGAACGGGCAGACGCCGCCCACGGCGTGCCCGACGCGCCGCAGCGCTTCGTCGGGCGTGAGCATCTTTGCTTTTGTCCCGAACTGCGCTTTGTATTTCGCGTTGTCCACGCGCGCGTCGCCCGCCGCCACGACGAGGATCGCCGCGCCCGCGCAGTCGAACGCGAGCGACTTCGCAATGCGGCAGGGCTCGCAGCTGAGCGCCTGCGCAGCCAGCTCCACCGTTGCGCTGGAGCTGTCAAATTCGAGGATGCGGCCCGGATCGACGCCGCGCGCAGAAAAATAAGCCTTGACCTTTTCGATGGACATACCGATATCTTCTTCCTTTAAATTTCCGCCGTGTCGCGGAATTCTATCACCGTTCCCTCGGGAGCGAACGCCTTGCAAAGGCGGACGTCCCCGACGCTGTAGATCTCCCCGCCGCCGTGCGTCTGAAAACGCGCGCGGGCCGCTTTGAGCGCAGCGCACACCGCGTCGAGATCGTCGACGCACAGACAAAAATGCCGCAGTCCGACGCCGGCGTCCGCGGGCGCGCTTTGCGCTTCACCGCGCTTGGGCGTTTGCAGCTCGATGCAAAAGCCGTCGCCCGAAAGCCATGTGTTGTACGCGCGGCCGTGAAAATCCGGCGTCTGTCGCAGCACGGTCATGCCCAGCACGCCGGTATAGAACGCGAGCGAGCGCTCGTAACAGTCCGTCTCGATGCAAATATGGTGGAACCGCATAAACCGCACCTCCGCGCCGCAGAATAGTGTCAGTATAGCACGGAACTGTAAAATAAAAAAGCGGGCGCGGTCCTCCGCGCCCGTTTTGTCTTTTGGCGCGAAAACACGCGCGGCGCGCGCCCGACCGGGTTGCAATCCACTCGGGCGCCCGTTATACTGAAAGCTGTATTTTGCGGAGGTCCTATGAAGAAGCTGTTCGTCTATATGAAGGAATATCGAAAGGAAAGCGTGCTCGGTCCGCTGTTCAAGCTGTGCGAGGCGGCGCTGGAGCTGGCGGTCCCGCTGCTCGTCGCGGCGATCATCGACAAGGGCATCGGCGCGGGCGATCGCAGCTACATCGCGCGTATGTGCGCGCTGCTCGTCGGCTTCGGCGTCGCGGGGCTCGGTTTTTCGGTCACGGCGCAGTATTTTGCCGCGAAGGCCGCCGTCGGCTTTGTGACAAAGGTCCGCCGCGCGCTGTTCGACCACGTCCAGAAGCTGTCCTACGCTCAGCTCGACACGCTGGGCGCCCCGACGCTCATCACCCGCATGACGAGCGACGTCAACCAGGTGCAGAACGGCGTCAATCTCGCGCTGCGGCTGCTGCTGCGCTCGCCGTTCGTCGTGTTCGGCGCGATGCTCATGGCGTTCACGATCGACGCGCGCGCGGCGGGAATTTTCGCCGCCGTCATCGCCGCGCTGCTGGTCGTTGTGTTTGCGATCATGCTCGTGTGCATCCCGCTGTACCGCCGCGTGCAGACAAAGCTGGACGGCGTCACCGCGCTGACGCGCGAGAATCTCACCGGCGCGCGGGTGCTGCGGGCGTTCTGCAGAGAGGAGCAGGAGCGGGAGAGCTTTCGGCAGCGCAACGAGGCGCTGACAAAGACGCAGAAATTTGTGGGCCGCGTGTCGGCGCTGATGAACCCGCTGACCTATGTGCTCATCAACGGCGCGACGATCTGGCTCATTTGGACGGGCGCCGTGCGCGCCGACGCGGGACTGCTCACGCAGGGCGCGGTCGTCGCGTTGTACAATTATATGCTGCAGATCCTCACCGAGCTCATCAAGCTCGCGAATCTCATCATCAGCATCACGAAGGCCGTCGCGTGCGGAAACCGCATCGAGGCGGTGCTGGAGGAGAAGCCCGCGATGCGGGAGACCGCAATACCGCCGGCGGCGCCCGCGCTGCATACGGGCGCGCAAGTCGAGTTCCGGGACGCGCAGCTGCGCTACAGCGCCACGGGCGACAGCGCGCTGAGCGACGTCGCCTTTTCCGTTCGCCGGGGCGAGACGGTCGGCATCATCGGCGGCACGGGCGCGGGCAAGACGTCGCTCGTCAGTCTTATTCCCCGCTTCTATGACGTGAGCGCTGGAAGCGTTCTTGTGGACGGCGTCGACGTGCGGGAATATCCGCTCGACGCGCTGCGCGCAAGGATCGGCTTCGTGCCCCAAAAGGCGGTGCTGTTTGCGGGCACCATCCGCGAGAATCTTCTATGGGGAAAAAGCGATGCAACGGACGCCGAGCTGCTCGCCGCCGTCGACGCCGCGCAAGCGCGCGACGTTCTGGACGGCAGGGAGGGCGGCCTCGACGCGCCCGTCGAGCAGGGCGGCCGCAATCTGTCGGGCGGGCAGCGGCAGCGCCTGACCATCGCCCGCGCGCTCGTGCGGCAGCCGGAGATCCTGATCCTCGACGACAGCGCCTCAGCGCTGGACTTTGCGACCGACGCCGCGCTGCGCCGCGCCATCCGCGCGCTGCCGTCCCGGCCGACGGTGTTCGTCGTTTCCCAGCGCGCCGCCTCGGTGCGCCTCGCGGACAAGATCGTCGTGCTCGACGACGGCGCGGTCGCCGGCATCGGAGCCCACGATGCGCTGCTGGAGAGCTGCGCGGTCTACCGCGAAATTTTTGAATCTCAGTTCAGAAGGGAGGACGCGCGATGAAAAAAGCGCCGGAGGGCACCCTCAGAAAAGTGCTCCGTTTTGTGCGCCGTTACCGGGCGCTGATCCTCCTGTCCCTGCTGCTCGCGGCGGTATCGGTCGCGGGGACGCTGTATGTGCCCATCCTCTTCGGCCGCGCGATCGATTGTATCACAGGGCCGGACGCGGTGGATTTTGCGGCGATCGGCGCGCTGCTTGCGCGCGTGGGCGCCGTCGTCGCGGCGACCGCGCTCGCCAAGTGGGTCCTCGGCGTCGTCAACAACCGCACGACCTACCACGTCGTCCGGGATGTGCGCGCGGCGGCCTTCGATCATCTGCAGGTCCTTCCGCTGCGCTATCTCGACGCGCACCCCGCGGGCGGCGTTGTCAGCCGCGTCATTGCGGACGTCGATCAGTTTGCCGACGGCCTGCTCATGGGCTTCACGCAGCTGTTCACCGGCGTCGCGACCATTCTCGGCACCCTCGCGTTCATGCTGTGGGTCAACTGGAAGATCGCGCTGGTCGTCGTGCTGCTCACGCCGCTGTCGCTGTTCGTCGCGCGCTTTATCGCGAAGCGCACCTACAGCATGTTCCAGCTGCAATCGGGCACGCGCGGAGAGCAGACCGCCTTTATCGACGAAATGGTGAGCAACCAGAAGGTCGTGCGCGCATTTTCCCACGAGGCGCAAAATCTTGAAAAATTTGACGAGATCAACGGGCGGCTGCAAACCTGCTCGCTGCGCGCGACCTTTTTTTCGTCGCTTGTCAATCCGACGACCCGCTTCGTCAACAGCGCCGTTTACGCGGGCGTGGCGTTCACAGGGGCGCTCGCGGTGCTCGGCGGCGCCTTCTCCGTCGGCGCGGCGTTCACCGTCGGCAGCCTCAGCTGCTTTTTGAGCTATGCGAATCAATATACCAAGCCGTTCAATGAGATCTCCGGCGTCGTGACCGAGCTGCAGAACGCGCTCGCGTGCGCCGCGCGCATCTTCGAGCTGATCGAAGCGCCCGCGCAGCCGCCGGACGCGTCGGACGCGGCGCAGCTCAGCGGCGTCCGCGGCGATGTGCGGCTGGAAAACGTCGCGTTCTCCTATGCGCCGGACAAGCCGCTCATCGAGGAGCTGAACCTCAACGTCCGGCCCGGCGAGCGCGTCGCGATCGTCGGGCCGACGGGCTGCGGCAAGACGACTCTCATCAACCTGCTGATGCGTTTTTACGACGTAGACAGCGGCAGCATCCGTGTGGAGGGCAGAGATATCCGTTCAGTGACGCGCGAGAGCCTGCGGCGAAGCTACGGCATGGTGCTGCAGGACACCTGGCTGCGCGCGGGCACCATCCGCGAAAATATCGCGATGGGCCGCCCGGATGCCGCGCAAGCGGAGATCACCGCCGCGGCGAAGGCCGCCCGCGCGGACGGCTTTATCCGGCGGCTTCCCCGCGGCTACGACACCGTGATCGGCGAGGACGGCGGCAGTCTGTCGCAGGGTCAGCGGCAGCTGCTGTGCATCGCGCGGGTCATGCTTTGTCTGCCGCCGATGCTCATTCTCGACGAGGCGACCTCCTCTATCGACACGCGCACCGAGCTCAAGATACAGGACGCGTTCGGGCGGCTCATGCAAGGGCGAACAAGCTTCATCGTCGCGCACCGGCTGTCCACCATCCGCGAGGCGGACGTCATCCTTGTCATGCGCGCAGGGCGCATTGTGGAGCAGGGAAATCACGACGCGCTGCTGCGCAAAAACGGTTTTTACGCGCAGCTGTACAACAGCCAATTTGACAGCGCGGAGAATTGAAAAAACGGGCGGCGGGGAGATTCCCCGCCGCCCGTTTTATGTCGTTTCTCACGTCTCGTCGCTTCGCACAGTCATGATCAGCTCCCTGTGCGAGGCCTCGTACCAGCAGAAGTCGACCGTGAATCTTTGCGCCCCCGCGCAAAATGCGTATTCAAAACGGTCGCTCTTTTCCATCTGCCGCAGCACGCAGGCGAGGTCCGCATTCTCTCCGAGCACCTCCGCGGGCGCCATCGCGCGCAGACAGCGCTCGATGTCCCCGTACTGTCCCGTTGCGGGAAGCTTCATGGTCCTGCAGTCGCCGCCGTACAGCGCGTAGCTGCCCTGCGCCGGGTCTACAAGGCACAGACACTCAAAGTCCATCGCCACGGCGCGCCGCAATATCTCCTGAAGGCGCTGCAGCTCCCCGTCCTTCTGCCGCTCGCTCGACTCGCGCGCGAAGGAGAACGAACAGATATCTCCGCCCTCGTTTTTGTAAAGCAGCAGGATCGTCTCTATCCAGCGATAGCCGCCCTGCCGCCCGCGCTGCCGGCTGAAGAAATGCCGGCTTTGAACGCCCTTTTCCCAGTCCGCCAACAATGCCTCACGCCCGGCAACCATGCTGTAGCTCTCGCAGTCCTCCGGATGCAGTATCTTCTGCATCGCGCACAGCAATTCGTCCAGCGTTCCCTCCCCGGGTATGTCGGCGTCAAAATCCTTCGATTCCATCAGATAATAGCTGTCCTTGGTCAGGTCGGCAGACACGACAAGAGGATAAAAGCGCGAGAACATCGCGAGCAGACGCTGCAGCTCGCGCGGATCGAACACATCGTTATAGCGCAGCGTGGCGTGCGGATTGCCGATGAATTTATAGTCGGCGAGCTGCATATCCGGCAGGTAAAAGGCGTAATCGTTCTTTCCGTTGCGCTTGACATGGTACAGCGCCGTGTCCGCCTTTTTGAACAGCGCGGAGAAGGACTCGGGCGTCTGCGGCGACGTCATCACGCAGCCGGCGCTGCAGTGGATGGCGTCGGTGTCGTTCTCGCCCACGCGCAGCTGGCTCACCCTGCGGATCAGCTTGGACACGCTCGCGCGGATCGCCGCTTCACTCTCCACGCCGTGCAAAAACACGACAAACTCATCGCCTCCCACGCGGCTGATGATGTCGCTGCTGCGGAAATGGGACCGCAGCGCGTCCGCAAGGCTGCACAGCGCGCGGTCGCCCTGCTGATGGCCGAGCGTATCGTTGATGCCCTTCAGGTCGTCAAGGTCGATCAGAATCAGCAGACTGCTGCTTTTCCCGTCCGCGAGCTGCCCGTTGATCAGACGCTCCGCCGTCTCACGGTTGTAAACGCCGGTCAGCCCGTCGCGCTCCGCCCTGCGCTGGATGCTCAGCAGCGATTCCTTTTCGTGCGTGACGTCATTGACGAGGATAAAGACCCGCACATGGCCGGAATAGGGGTCGTTGACAAACTGGTTCGTGATGTGCAGCCAGCGCGAGCCTCCCCGCGGCAGACGGATCTGCCAATCGCCCGCGGTGTTGCGCTGTCCGTCGTTGAACAGCGACAGCAGATTCTCGCGGGAAAAATATTTGAGCGCGTGCGGGCGGATATCGGCCGAAAAGTAGGTGTCGACGAGCCCGCGCACGACCTCGTCGTATCCCATTTCCTCCGGCGCTCTCTCGAGCGACAACGGCCGCCCGCCGTACTTTTCGATGGAATCCGCGGTCAGGTCCGCTTCCACATACAACGCGTTGCCGATCTTATGCAGGCTGATGCTCTCGAGATAGCGGGCGTAGGAGAGCTCCTGCTCGTGCTGCGAGGTTATGTCGAGCATGGAAAGCACGGCGCCCTGCACCTCCCGCGTCTGCGACAGGATCGTCGTAAAGCGCAGGTCGAACCAGCGCGGCACCTTGTCAAGGCACCGCATATGCAGCCGTATCTCCCCGCTGCGCACGCCGGAGCCGATCTCCGAAAACAGATTTTTGAGCGCCTCAAGGCTGTCGCTGAATATCCAGTCGCTGCGCAGCAGACTCGCGGGTATATCGCAGAATTCCGCAGCCAGTCCGCTCGCCGCGCATAGCCCCGTATCCACCGCCTCGACCTTGCGCTGCGCGTGATCGTAGTAATAAACGACGCGCTCGGAGTGCTCCGCCACGGCGCGCAGAATGCACATATTGGCGTTCAACCGCTCGATCAGCGCGCGCTTTTCAGTGACGTCGTTGATCGTGAAAACATAGCCGATGCGCCCATCCTTTTCGGTGAAGCGCTTGCCCGTCTGCGCGACCCAGAATATTTCGCCGCGCGCGCCGACGACGCGGTAATCCATAGAGGACTCCGTCGGGAGCTGTTCGGCGAGCCGCCGCTTATCGCGCAGCAGCGCCTCGGCGTCGTCCGGATGGACGAGCTTTTTAAGATCAGCCTTGAACAGCCGCAGGATCTCCGCTTGCGAATACCCGATGCGACCGCCGAAGCTGCCCGTCATAAAGGCGAGATCATCTGTCGCCGGATAATACAAAAGTATGAGTCCGGGCGCGACGGCATTGACGAGATCCCCGAAATGCAGCCGCTCGGAGAGCTCTCCGGAGGTTGCGGACAGCGTTTCGCGCAGCCGGTTCTCCGTCGCCTTCTGCTCGTCGATGCACCGGGAGGTCGTGATCTCAAGCACGTCGTCGTCAAAAAGATTTTCGATGTGCAGCACGCTCGTCTCGTTCCAGTGCAGTACGCCGTCGTCCCCGCGCTGCCGGTGCTCAAGGCGCACCGACTCCACCCCGCGGGAAAAAGAGTCCAACAGATTCTTTCTGGAAAACGTCGCGCGAAAGCGCGCCCTGTCCGCATCCGGGATCGTCGACGCGCCGACGTCTATGAGATCGTCAAACCGGCCGCTTTGCGCGGCGGCCTTTGTAGCGAAATGCTCGTATTCAAGGATGCGATAGCTGTTTTTGGTCAGGTTGCAGAGGATGATGAGCGGATAAATGATGCGCAGCGCCTGATACAGACCGCTGCGCTCCATCTCCTGACTCTTGTCTGCCTCCCGCTTTGCGGTGACGTCGTGATAGGAGACGATCGCCGTGACCGGCAGGCCCGCGGCGCTCTTTATCCCCGCAAAGTGCATATTGAACCAGCGGAAGCGCCCGTCCGCCAGCCGGGCGCTGACAGCGGCGCTGCCCGATGGATTTCCCGCGTCGATCGAGTCGAAAAAGTCGTACCACGTCTGCACGCTCTGCGCACCCACGAGGCCCATGTCCACGAGGGTCTTGGGCGCGTTCTCGATGCGCGTCGGGATACCGAACTGACGGGCGACCTCCCCGCTGTTGTCCGCGACGCGGTCCTTGATGCTGTAACGGAAGAGTCCGCGGCCGCTTTGCGCGAGCACGATGCGGCACTGCTCTTCGCTCACGCGCAGCGCCTCCTCAGCGGTTTTGCGCTGCGTCACATTGGAATAGATGCCGTAATAGGTCAGTCCGTCGTCCGCCGGTCTTGCGGACAGATTGACCCAGCGCACCTCGCCCGCCTGCGGGAGCACCCGCATATCCACGCTGAACGGGCCGCGCGCCGCGATCGCATCGTCGATCGCGCGCTGCAGCCTGCCCCTGTCGTCGAGATGAATGCGGTAGGCGGTCGCAGAAATATCGACGCCGGGCGTTTCGTCCACGGCATAGCCGAGGATCTCCCGCGCGCCCTCACTCAAAAAGGTGCGGAGAAAGCGGCCGCCCTCTACCGAAAAGGAAGCGATCCCGCCCGGGATGTTGCGCAGCAGCGTCGTAAGCTCGTCCGCCGTTTTCTTCACCGGGCGCGAAGCGTTGACCTTGTTCAAATAATCAGCCTCCATTGAATTTGCACGGATACCTGTAATTTGAAGCGCCGGGAACTTGTAGTAAGTATACAGATTCGACGGGAAAATCGCAATGAGTTCGGGCAGAAACTCTAATTTCAACAAGAACCCCACACACTTTTTTGCGATTGTCTACAAAAATTATGACGCGTCGGCGCAGAAAAACGTGTCGCTACAAGTCGATGCCGGGCCGGTTTTCCTTGCAGTAGGAGTACCAGTTGCCTACTTCGACGATCTCCTCGCGCGCGAGCGCCGCGCAGTCTTCGGCGCCGCCGGCGGACCGCTGCCGCGCGAGCGCATACAGCGCGGCCATTTTTTCGTGGTCCTCCGTCTGCCGCTCGAGCGAGAGCTTACCGAAATAGCTCGAGAAAAACAGGGAAGCCGCCGACACGGTCCCCAGCAGAATTTTGAAGACGCCCCGCACGGTCACGGACTGGCCCGCATGCATCCGCAGCGCGCCGCGCAGTACGTCGCTCGTGATATCCGTCGCGAAAAAGCCGCCCGCTGTGAATTCCAGTGCGAATACGGCGGCGAACAGCAGCACAGACAGGGCGCTCAGCGCAAAGCAGAAGCGCTCACGCGCGCGCAGCGCCGTCCCCGTTTTTCCGGCCGCGCGGGTGTGATAGGCGTACTGCTCATCCATCCACTCGCGCGCGGCAGCCGCGCTCTCAGGCGCGGGAGCCGCGCCCGCGAGCAGCGCCGCCGCCGCCTCACGCACCCAGACGAGCTCGCTGCGCTGCGTCCATGTAAAGCTGTCGCAGACGTTCCCGTCGAGCCCCGCGCGCGCAAGATATCCCTGCGTGCGCAGCGTTTCGGCGAGAATGCGAAAACGCATATAGCGCGCGTGATACGCCCGCCTCTCCTCGGCCCGGAGCACGAAAAAGGCGCCGAACAGCAGCAGCGCGTATACGGGCAAAAACAGGTTGGACTCCAGCTCGTCGTACAGCAGGAACATCGTCACGAGCGCAGAGCACAGCGCGGCGAGCGTGAGCAGCGCGCGGTGATAGCGCTTTTGCAGCGCGAGCGCACGGCGGTCCGCCGCCTCATAGACCGCGCGCAGCCGCTCGAACAGAGTATCGCGCGTATCGGTCTGCGGCGCTTCTGCCTGCGGCGCAAGCTCCGCATTGATCGCGTCGATCTGCTCCAATGTGCGCGCTGCGCTTCCGGCGCACGCCTCCAGCGTGCACGGCGTTTCCCGCGCGGCGCGCGTGTCGCCCTGCCGCGGCGCGTCGATGTGGATGACGGCCGCGCCGCGCACCGGGAACGTCGGAGAATCGGGGGCGTTCCCGAGCAGCGCCGCCACCGTTTCCGCTGTGCCGCAGCCCTCCGCCCGCGCGTCGCCGCCGTCCCACAGCGCAAGCAGCAGCTGACAGCGATCGGCGACATAAGCGCCGGCCTTCCGGTAGGCGCCGTCTCTTTCGCGCGCGCCGACCGGCACATCCGCGCAAGCACAGAAGACCTCCGCCGCGCGCGCGAGGACCCCGTCCAGCTGCCGCGCGCTCTCCGCGTCGAAATCCGCGCGGTAGCTCTCAAGCGGGAAGGGCAGCGCGCACAAAAGCGGTATGCCGAGCTCCAGCGCCGCCTGCGCGCACAGGAGATCCGCGCCCGCCGCAACGGAGTTGAGCATCACGACGGGCGAATGAGGGCAGCGCTCCCGGATAGAAACAAGCTGCTGCGTCACCAGCGCGAAAAGAATCTGTCTGTCCTGCGGGCGCAGCGCGCGATGCCCCGTCACACCGACGACGATGGGAATACGGACGTCGCTCATCGAGCCCCCTCCTCCTTCTGTTCATAAACACCGCAGCCCACGCCGCGCAGCAGCGCGGGGATGCCGGTGACAGCGTCCCGGTCAAGCGCTTTGATGTCGTCCGGCAGCGCCTCATAGGGCACAAGGTAGGGCGAACGCTTTGCCGCGATATCCTTGGCGGGCGCATAGGTCCAGCCGTTCGCGAGCCGTTCCTGCGCCCAGCGGCGGTGCTCCTGCTCGGCGAGCGGCTCAATGTAAACCGCCGGGATCGCGTCGAGCGCTTTGCCGTCCGCGCCCCAAGGGCGCATCTCGAGCCCCGCGGCGCGCAGCTTATCGGGTATATCGAGCGCCTGGCGAAGATTTGAATATTTCAGACTGTCGGGCAGAGCGTCAAATTCCGGCACGTCCGCGGCCGGATCGCGCAAGCGCTGCTCCCCGGCATAGCGCGCGTGGATGGCGCGCGCGAGCGCCTCCGTGACGTCGAGAGATTCCCGCGCGTAAGGCTCTTGCGGCGGCGCGGCCGCCGCGGGCTGGCCGAGCGAGCGGCAGCCCATCGAGATATCGCCGAACACCGCGTCGAGCGCCAGTACGCCGCGCAGAAATGCGGCTTTCTTTTCTCCGAAATCATCGGGCAGCGCGCCGCTGCGCGCGACATAGACGATCCGCAGCGCGCCGTTGTCAAGGTCGATCTCCGCGCTGTCCGCGGGGGTGCGCCTTTTGTCGAGGATGCCGTAGGCCGCGCGGTTCCACTCCTGCAGCTCGTCGCACAGGATCAGCAGATAGGCGACGGGGTGCGTTTCGGCGCGCAGCGGACCCAGCGCGTAGGGCGGCTTTTGGAACATATTGCGGTAGCAGTTGTGCAGAAAAATCGCGCTCGCGCTGTCGAGCACCGGCTCGTAAAAATACGCCGGATTGTAGCGCGCCTTCTGCATGAGATACCCGTACCACTTGAGCACGACGACGGCGCTGTAGTAGCCGTGGTCGATGAACCCGTGCGCCGCCATCGCGTCCACAAAGCCGTCGACGCTCTCTCTGGCATCCGCGAGCCCCACGCCCAGCGCGTCGTGCAGCCGCAGCGCGAGCAGATCGTTCGGCTTGAGGAGATCGACGTCGTCGGCGCCGTCGTACCGTCCGCGCGCGTATGCGGTGAAGTCCGCCCGCGGGGCGACGGACGCGATGCGGTTGAGCTCGGAAAAATCGCCGAACGTGAGCTGCACATTGACGTGCCCGTCCGCGCCGTCCGCGTCGGTGATAAAATCGACGAATTTGTTGACCTGCCGCCCCGCGATCTCGATAGGATATCCCACGTCGTGGAACAGCGCGGCGCTGCCCCAGCGATAGAGAAACTCCTCCCCCGCCGCCTCATAGGCGAAGGGATAGCGCCGCGCATCGAGCACCGCCCCGCAAAAGGCCGCGCGGTACGCCGCGTTCTGCGCGTAGATACAAAGCCCCAGCACAAACACATTGACCGTGTGTATATAGTGATCCCGCTGCTTGTCGATGAGCACCGCCGCGTTTTCCTCGTAGTTTTTCAGCACGTCGAGCAAATCGAGGAAGGGATCCGTGCTCCCCTCGAGATGAACGCGGTAGATATCGAAGAAGGCGCGGTAAACGGCAAACGCCGTGCGTTTGGTCTCGTTTGTCAGGAATTCCGCGATCGCCTGCTGCAGATAGACCTTGTGCAGATGGCCGTGCGTCCGGTCCTCGTACAGATCGAGCCCGTCAAAAAAGCGGCAGACGCCGGCGTAAAGATGGTTCTCCATTTCGTGCACCAACCTTCCGTAAAGCCGCGCCACCCGGGCGCGGTCCTGTCTTTATTATATAATTAAAGCCGCAACAAAAAAAGCGGCAATTTCCGGACCGCCGGGTGCGCAAAAAAGGGCGCGCAAGGCGCGCCCTTAAGGAAGACATATATGAAAGCTGCCGCGCGCCGGGTGACGGCGCGCCGTTCGCCGACGTCGTTCGCGCCGGCGACGGGATGGACGCATCGCGCGCTCGCGCGGCCTCGCAGGTTTGCGGCCGGCGCAAAAGCGGAGAGCGCCCCGCGGCGCATCGCCTCTCTTTTCCGCGTGATAAGCAAAAATCACATTTCAGATTCAGGATCGAGCAATGTTATTTTTACCTTGCTGCCCGTATACTTCTTTAATTCCTCGCGGGCGTTCGCACTGTCGTCCACGATCAGCTCCGTAATATCCTTAAACGGCAGGGAGACCATAGAGCATGCATTTCCGATCTTAGTGTGATCCGCAAGAACTATGTGCTGAGCGGAGTGCTCAAATACGCACTGATCTATCTCGACGACCTCAACACGATTGGAGGTGATGCCATAGGAAACCGCGACCGCTTCATGGCCGGTGATCGATTTTGTAAAATTAAAGCGCTTAATATTGTCGATCGTTATTCTGGACGTAAGGCTTTCATCCGGCTGGGTTAATATCCCGCCCAACAAGATAATCGTAAAACTCGAGGCGGCCCCGGAAAAACACAGGGCAATATTAACCGTGCCCGTGACGATCGTAACATTTCTGATATCCGAACGCGTCGCTAGCGCTTTTGCAAAATAATAGGTGCTGCTGCCCGCGCCGATATAGATAAAATCATTTTCTTCGATAAGGGACGCCGCATATCTCCCTATCAGTTCTTTTTCCTTCACATTTCTTTTATATCGCACGCCAAACAAAATGTTGGGGCCCTTTGCGGGCGACACGCCCCCATGAAACGGCTTCGCTTTGTTTTGCTGGATCAGCCAACGCACATCGCGTCGAACGGTGGACTCGGTAAGATGAAGCGCCTGGCATATCGCATCGATCGTTACAAAATTCGAGGAGGAAATGATTTTTAAGATTTCATTGCGCCGATTGTTGATTGCGTCGTTTCCTGTCTTCATAGCCGATCATTCTTCCTGTCTGACTTATTTCGATAAGGGTTATTACCTATTATACACCAAATTTTGGATGCATCCAATCATAAAGCGATATTTCTTTTTCAATATGCCCGGACACTATAGCGAGGGTCTGTACACCAGTTCTATCTCATTGCCATCCGGATCGTGCAAAAGCAGCGAATAGAGGTTCAACCGTTTGATTTCGCAAATCTCGGACACGCCGTCATATTGCGCGGCAGCCCGCGCGCGAACCGCTCCGAGCTGCTCGAGGGATCGGCAATCGAAAGCCACATGGCGGATTTTCGTGCGGATATTATTTTCGTGCGGTGCCTCAGCGCCTTTGATCTTCGGCTCAAACAGCTCGATAAAAACCTTGCCGTCGGCATAAAGATAATGAATGTTTGCTTTCTCCATCGCGACGGTTTCCCCGGATTTGAGCCCCAAAACATCCACGTAAAAACGGAGCGCCCGCGCGCAGGAGGTAATATCAATGCCAACGTGATCGACCTGCATCCCGATCCTCCTCCCATCTGAAAGGCTCGGAAGACATGCTTACATATCTCCCGAGCCTTTATCATGCCTGAATGGAATTATTTGTAGCCGAGCATTTCTCTCATTTCATCAACATTGTCTTTTGTTACGACATAGCAGTTATCCTTGCCGTATTTGAAGACGTCCACCTCGGGGTCTATGTCTGCAACGATCTTGTTGTAAAGTGTAAACAGACCGTTTTCCGCAACTTCCATAGAGTTATAGCCCACGATGGTAAGGGAGCCATGATCAACGTACTCGAAGGAGTCTTCCGTCAGGTTGTGGCCGACGACAAGGACCTGATCGGTCATGCCGAGCTCTTCCACAGCGCGTGCCGCACCGTACTCGCCGCCGGCACAACAATAGATCGCTTTAATGTCGGGATTGGCCGTCAGCATATCGATCGCGTAATCATACGTCGTCGCGGCGCTGTCACTGGCCTCGAAGCAGCCGACCAGTTCGCAGCCCAGAGCGCCGAGCTTATCCTCGCAGGTCTGCCGTCTGATCTCCGCAACCGTTGCCGTAAAAGTGGAGGTGATGATTCCATATTGTCCGCCGTCCGCCATCCAGTCCTCCAGCACGGCGACAGCAGCCTCGGCAATACCGGCCGCGTCCGTTCCGATAAACATGGTGCGCTTGTCCGAGGGAGGCGTGTCTTCCGAGTAAAGCGTAACTACGGGAATGCCCGCATCTACAAGCGCGTCGATATAGGAAACATGGCCCGTGTTAAAGGAGACGAAGCACACGCCGTCGTAATCTGACGCCAGCATGGTTTCAAGCGCATTGTTGGCCGTCTGCGTGTCCTGCGTTTCGCCCATGATGATGTAATCCACTGTGGTATTGCAGTTTTCCTTCAGGTAATTTGCAGCCCGTTCTTCACCGCCCGCCACAAGATTCCACCACGAGTTGTTCTTGTACGCGAGGAAAGCCAGCTTAAGAGGCTCCTCGGGGTTCTTTTCCGTCAGTTCGACCCAAACGCCCGAGGGATAATCGGGGCGGGCACCGGTGCTTTCAGTCGCCGCGGGGGTTTCTTCTGTTTCTGTTTTAGCGCAGGCGACCATGCTGAAAACGAGCACGAGAGTAAGAAGCAACGCCAAGACCTTTTTCATATTTGCCTTCCTTTCATTTTTGACACTTTATTTCAAAGGCAGACTGTCTGCCCTTTGAAAACCGCCGATATACTGCATAATCGTCTCCTTGCTGAATTGATCTTTCTTCAGCTCCCCTGTAAGGCGCCCCTCGTACAGGGTGATGATCCTGTCGCTTGTGAGCATCAACTCTTCCATTTCTGATGAAACGATGATGATTGAGATCCCCTTGTTGGACAGCTCGCGCATGATGTTGTAGATTTCCGCTTTTGCGCCGACGTCGATGCCGTGTGTCGGCTCGTCCAAAAACAGAATGTCGGGCATGGTCAAAAGCCAGCGGGCCAAAATGCATTTTTGCTGATTTCCCCCGCTGAGCTCACCGATCGGCTTTTGGATGGACGGTGTTTTGATGCTCAGCTTTTTTACGGATTCCTCCGCGTTCTTGTTCAATTCCGTTTGATTTAGGAACGGTGCCCTGGTCTTCGCCTTGATCATCGCGATATTGATGTTGCTCATTACATCCATCCGCGGGAAAAGGCCCTTGACGAGCCGCTCCTCCGGAACGAAGGCCAGCCCATTTGCAACCGCTTGTGTTGTGTTGCGGATCTTTACCGGTCTGTTGTTTATGACGATCTCTCCGCTGTCCGCGGGGGAAAAGCCGAAGATCGCCTCCAGAATTTCTGTTCGTCCCGCGCCGACAAGCCCGCCGATGCCCAGAACCTCTCCCTTGTGCAGATCAAAAGAGATATCGCTGAATTTATTCTTTTTGGTGAGATTCTTTACCCGAAGGACAGTGTCCTGAGACGCGGTGGACTTTCGCGCGAGATTTTCCTTGATCTGTTGTTCCCTATTGAGCGCGTGCCCGACGATATAACCGATCAGGGAATCAATGTCGACTTCGCCGATAGGCTTCGTCACGATATGCTTTCCGTCTCGCAGCACGCTTACGACATCCGCGATTTGAAATATCTCTTCCATGCGATGAGAAATATAAATGATCGCCGTGCCCTTTGCCTTGAGATGGCGTACCACCTCAAAAAGCGATTCGATCTCAGTCTCTGTCAGGGAAGCCGTCGGCTCGTCCAAAATCAACACCTTCGGGTCGAATGCGGCCGCCTTGGCGATCTCGGCGACCTTTCGGTTCGCAGGACTGAGATGCATGAGCATATCCTGCGGCCGGATCGCCGTAATGTGCAGCGAGTCCAATATTTCCTGCGACCTCGCTATCATTTCCTTTTTTTTGATGAAGCACCCCCTCAGGGGATATTTCCCGAGGAAGATATTGCTGCAAACATCCAGCGTCGGCAGCAGCGCATTGTCTTGATGAACCATTGCAATCCCAAGGCGCTGCGCTTCATGCGGCGAATCGATCTTGATCTCTTTGCCATCCCATAGGATCTGACCGCTATCCGCCTTATAACTGCCGAACAGTATTTTCATCAACGTGGACTTTCCCGCACCGTTTTCTCCGAGGACGGCGTGCACCGTCCCCCGCTCAAATGACATATTGATCTCGTCGAGCGCCTTGACGCCGGGAAACACCTTGGTTATTGACCGCAATTCCATAATCACATTGTTGTCCATTTAATAAGCTCTCCTTTAAAAACGGAATCGCATCAATAACGGACCTTTTTCAAACGCTCGCTCATGATCGCGATTAAGATAATCGCTCCTATGGAAATGTACTGCCAGTAAGTGGAGATGTTTAAAAGAACGAAGGCGTTCTTAATGATTCCCATGATGGCCGCGCCGATGAACACGCCGAATATGGTGCCCTTTCCGCCTCCGAGCGGCGTGCCGCCGATGACTACGGCAGCAAGGATATTCGTTTCGTATCCGATGCCGGTCGCGCTGTCCGCCATATTTAAGTTGCAGGTGTAAAGGACTCCCGAAAAGCTGGCCAAAACGCCTACCATCGCATATGCGATCACTCGTATGGCGACCACGGGAAGCCCGGAAAGCTCAGCCGCTTTCATGTTACCGCCGACCGCAAGCACATACTTCCCGTACGGCGTCTTTGTCAGCACTATATGACCTATGATCAGCACAACGATCATACAGACAGCCATCATCGGGATCTTTCCGAAAAGGTATCCCGATCCGAGATAATTGATCGGCGTACCGGTAAAGGAGACCGGCATCCCCTGAGTGTACAGGTAGGAAAACCCTTTTATAATGTAAGAGGTCGCAAGCGTCACGACAAACGGATTCAGCGAAAAGCGCATGATGATCATTCCGTTGATGCTTCCGATGACCGCTCCGAGCAGCAAGGCCAGAAGCAGCGCAAGATAAATGTTGACGCCGTGCGTGTACAAAAAGGCAAGCGTCATGCCGCCGATAGAGATTATGCTTCCGGTGGACAGATCCATGCCGCCCGTCATGATAACGAACGCCAGCCCCGTCGCAGTGATGCCGACTGTGGAGATCTGACGGAGCACATTCATGATGTTCGTCATCGTCAGAAAACGGTCCGTGAGAATGCTCATTGCGGCGCATAGAGCGATCAGCACCACCAGAATCATAAATTCATCCATGAAAAGGAAGCGCTTCAAAAACGAGAGAAAACTCTTTTTTCCTTTATTTGCGTCTGTCATAGTGCGGTCTCCCCATACCTAAAACTGTTATATGAATTACAAGCATCGATCTGAAGATATATTTTCACATATAAACGCGCGGATTTTTGTACTTAGGGCGAAAAAATGAACATAATGTTCCGCCCGAATTTTTATCTTATGGACATTGTAACAAATGATTGTCGCAATTGCAAGAGGAAAAGAAAATTTTTTATCAAAAATATTGATTATTTGACACAATATTTTATTTATGTAGTTGACAAATTGACATTAAAGACATTATAATTTCACTAATAACTGGAGAGGATGATGGCCATGAAACCTTTTGAGAACTTGACCCGGAGAGAGCTCGCGCGCATGATCGACATCAGCGCCGTGCGTACACAGCACGGCTACAAGGACATTATGGAGGTCGCAAGCTACGGAAAGCTTTATCATTTCATCAATGTGCACGCCCTGCCGTGTTGGATAAAAACGCTGGCTGAGCAGCTGGAAGGCACGCCCGACGTATTGGTGGGCGGTCCGTGCGGGTTCCCGGGAGGCGCTCATACAACGCGCGTAAAGCTCCTGGAGGCCGAACTGATGTTGCAGGACGGTGTGCAGGAAATGGACATCGTAATGAATGTGGGGAAATTCAAAAGCGGCGAATATGCGTACTGTCTGGATGAAGTAAAGCAAATAATCGCGTTGGCGAAGGGGACCGCAAAAACCAAGGTCCTGATCGAGCTGAATTGTCTGACAGAATACGAGGCCGACAAGGCTTGCGAGCTGGTCGTGGAGAGCGGCGCGGATTTTTTGAAGACCGGCACCGGTTGGGTCCCCGGGGACGCAAATGTCGAGCGCATCAGAAGGATCAAGGAAATAGTAAAGGAAGACGTGAAGATAAAGGCCGCGGGCGGTATACGCAAAAGAGAAGAGCTGAAAGCTCTTTACGAAATGGGCGTGGCGCGCTTCGGGATCAACACGGCTTCCGCAATCGAGCTGGTAAGCGCCGCAGAGAAGGAGTAAAATAATGGATAAGACAGTTTTCTCTCATATGTTGGAAAATCGCATCTTTATTAACGACGTGAACTACGCGGCGATCAAGAATCTGTGCTATGAAGCGATGGATTTGGGAATGCGCTCTGTTCAGGTTTTCCCAAGCGCTGTTAAAATGTGCAGACAAACCATCGGAAACCGCAGCGTCATCATCACGGCCCTGATAGCCTATCCCCAGGGTCAGTATACCGCGCAGATGAAGGTCTTTGAGCTTAAGGACGCCTTGCAAAAGGGCGCGGATGCCTTTGATGTCGCCATCAATACGCAGGAGCTGAAAAGCGGAAATCACGCCGCGGTGCGAGAGGAGATGCGCGCGGTCGTTCTGGCCGCGCAGGGAGCGCCGGTGTTGTTCCTGCTGCAGACAGAGTTTTTAACCGATGAGGAGATCAAAGCCGCAACACGGCTGGCAAAAGAATCCGGCGCATACGGCGTGGTCACCTCCACAGGCAATTACAATATGTTGGACGCCGAGAAAAACGACCTCCCGATCAAAACAACAGTCCATGAAATCGAAGTGATTAAGTCCGTCAGCGGATCTGATTTGCTCGTTCAAGCGCAGGGGAATATCCTCGATATCCGCCACGCAAGGGAACTCATTGAAGCGGGAGCGGATATTTTGGGAAGCCGTTGCGCTTCAAAACTGCTAAATGAATTTTAGGTAGGAGAAACCTGATGTACAATAAGGATATGGTCGCACGGTGCTGCCTCGCGCTTCACAGCGCGGGTTACTCCAATGATATCGTGGAAAAAGAGTTTGTGGACGGCTTCAAGGAAGGCGTCCGGTCCATTATAGCCACACCCTCTCAGGTGGAAATGCTCGTCCGCGTCAAACAGAAGTACGACAACCACTACACGCGCATCGGCATGATCATAGGATACCCTTACGGCGGCCTGAGCACGGAATATAAGGTCCATTTGATGAACTATGCCGTCGAGAACGGGCTGGATGAGATCGATCTCGGCGTAGATATCAGCGCGATGCTCTCGGGTGATTGGAAGCGGGCGCAGGAGGATTTGCAGGCCGTTATTGCCGCCTCACAGGGAAAAGTAACGATCGTGCCGCTCGCTTTCGCCGTTCGCATCCCTCTTTGGCTGCTGGACAAGATATGCGCGATGTACGTTCAAATGGGGATCAACCGCGTGAAAACGAGCCCGGGAAATCATTTCGGGACGATGGAGCTTGAGCACGTGGAATACATAGCGCGGCGTTATGCGGGTAAGCTCGAGATCGAGGTTGCCGGCAGATGCCGGACGCGGGAGAAGGCGGAAAAAATGGTGGAGGCCGGGGCGGAATCCTTCCATCTCAGTTCCTGGCGGAGAATCAGCGGCATCGGCAATGACGTGTCCTTCGATTTTTCCGCAAAACAAGCAAAATACGCGGAATACCGGGATCGCCTCGAATGAGAAACGGCAGAAATGCAAGCTGCATTTTTAATGCATTCAGGAGAGCAAAATGTCAAAATATATTCTGGCTTATGATTTCGGCACAAGCGGCGTAAAGGCGGGGTTGTTCCGCGACGACGGATATCTGGCGGCGGAAAGCTATCAAACCTACGACACCGCATTTCCTGCGCCCGGATGGGCGCAGGAAAATCCGCAGGATTGGTGGTCGGCTTTTAAAAAGAGCACCGCCGATATTCTTGACGCCTCCAATGTTGACACCGCAGAGATCGCCGCGCTGGGGTTCAGCTCCATGCGCAATGCATTTGTTTGCGTGGACAAAGACGGAAGGCTGCTGCGCGAAAGCGCAATGGTCTGGATGGACACGCGCGCGGAGCGTCAGGGAAAGCAGCTGTCCTCTATGGCTGAGGAGGATCGGCTGTATGACGTCACGGGGATCAAGGCGGAAAAGCGCGGCGGAACTATGGCGGCGCGGGTTCTTTGGCTGAAGGAGAACGAGCCGGAGGTGTACCGAAACACCCATCGCTTCCTCGGAACGCCCGAGTATATCATTTTGCGCTTGAGCGAAGAAATGGGCTGCTCCAGCTTTTCCTCCATGAGCTGTTACGGTTTTTTCAATATCCATACCGGAGAATATGACGAAAAGCTCATGGAAGCTTTCGGCCTCAATAAAGATCAGTTTTGCGTGCCGACCGAGCTCACGACGGTTGTTGCTCAGGTCAGTGCAAATGGGCAACGAGATACGGGCATTCCCTCCGGCACGCCCATAGTCATAGGCGCCTGGGACAATATCTGCTGTGTGATAGGGGCCGGCGGGGCGACGCCCGGAAACTTTGTATCCTATCTCGGCACCGCCGCATGGCTCGGCACTTTGTGCGGCAGATGTCTCACGACCAGAACCGAAACCTTTATGCCCGGATATGCGGGCAAAGGCTTGTATTACAACAGTATAAATTCCCACTCCTCAGGGGTCGCTTATGATTGGGTCGTCAGTCAGATGTTCCATTCCGGAGCTCCCGACAAGGCAGCATATGCGGTTGCGGAAGAAGCGGCGAGCTCCGTCCCCGCGGGCGCGGACGGAGTCATGTTCCTGCCCTCCTTTTTTGGCGGGAACTCAGTATTTGACGATCCGCGGTTATCTGCCACGATCGTCGGCCTGCGCGCCCGCCATACCAAAGCGCATATTCTCCGCGCGGTAATGGAGGGCGTCGGCATGGATATGCTCCTCGGCGCGCAGCTTTTTCACCAATGCGGGGAGGAGATCCAACACATACGGCTGATCGGCGGCGGCGCAAAAAATAATCTTTGGGCCTCCATTCTCGCCAGTATGTTTGAGCAGCCATTGCTGCGCATCGAAAACGCGCAGCATTCCGGCGTGCGCGGCGCAATGGCCGCAGCCGGCATCGGGATCGGTTTGTATAAAGATTACACCGAAGTGAACAGGCTGCTCGTCACAGAGTCGGTCGTAGAGCCGGTGGCTGCCTGGTCGAATGTTTACAAAAAAGAGGTCCTCGCTTACCGGGAAATATACAAAGCTCTCCTGCACGTCCTGGGAGCGCCGCCGGCCGACTCTGTTTAGATCGGAAATCCTTAAAAAAGAAAGGCGGCGATACGCGTGTCCCTGCGAACGATCCAGATCCCCGAAGGGCGGCGCCTTTATCCGATAGTTCTTGAGCAGGAGAAAGCGGCGCGCATACAAGCGTTTACCCATGAAACGGCTTGGGATCTCGGAGTCCGAGCCGTGTCGCTGGCCAAGAACATTTACCGCCGGTCGATCGCGGTTCACGTTTTTTGGGACGGCTACATCATTTTTTCGTATTCCATGGATGGATGCGACGCACAAAACGAGCGCTGGATCAGCGGAAAGCAAAATGCCGCGGCGGCGGCGCAATGCAGCTCGCTGCTGGCGGCGCTGCGCTATAGCGCGGCTGAACTCCCCCACTGCGCGTGGGAGCAGGACGTCGATTATCTGCTGTGCGGGGGCAGCTTTCCCCTTCGGCTCACGAGCGGCGAGTGCAGGGGTTTTGTCACGGTATCGGGGATGAGCCACGAACAGGACCATCAGCTCGCCGCGGACGCGGTCGCCGGCGTATTTCACCTTGACGCTCCATCCATTCTGCGTTGACACGGGAGGTGTTGATTTGAAGGTATTTACAAAACCCGAGGACAGTTATACGGCATATAACGGCGTAGAGATCCCCTGCATCGCGTTGGGCACCTGGCAAACGCCCTGCGATATTACCGCGCAGGCCGTTCGGGCGGCCGTAGAATGCGGGTACCGCCATATAGACGGCGCCGCCGGCTACAACAATGAAGAGGGCGTCGGAGAGGGCATCGCGACTTGCGGCATACCACGCGATCAACTTTTTGTCACCAGCAAGCTGTGGAACACCGAACGCGGTTATGACAAAGCTTTGCAGGCGTTCCAAAAAACCTGCAGGGACCTGAGGACCTCTTATCTGGATCTATTCATGCTGCACTGGCCGGCGAACCCGATCCAATTCCCGCAAACCTGGCAGGCTATTAACAGCGACACCTGGAGAGCCTTGGAGCATCTTTATAATGAGGGGTATGTAAAAGCGATCGGTTTCTCCAATTTTATGCCGCACCATTTGATCAGTCTGATCAAAAACGCTCAGGTCCTGCCCCATGTATGTCAGCAGGAATTGCACGTCGGTCTCAATCAAAAGGAAACCGTGCGCTTTTGCCGAGAATACGGAATGCTCATAGAGGCCTACAGTCCGATGGGCTCCGGCTCTCTGGCTCGCAACGGCATAATTCTCGCTATCTCCGATAAGTATCACGTATCGCCGCAGCAGCTGTGCATTCGCTGGTGCTTGCAGAACGATATGATCCCTCTGCCAAAATCGACGCATCCGCAGCGCATAAAAGAAAACGCGGACATTTTCGGATTTGAAATCGACGCTACGGATATGCGCGTATTGGATAATGTGCCGTTTTCGGGCGGGCTGAATTTGGATCCGGACTACGTGCGCATCTGATAATTATGAACGCGATATTGTATACCGGCAGCATCGTATTTCTGGCTGCATCGCTTGCAGGGTTCATACAAACGACAGCGGGCTTCGCGAGCGGAATCATTATGATGCTGTTTTTCCCGCTCGTATATCCCATGATCGACGCAGTCTCTCTATCCACGCTGTTATGCGCATTGTGCGCGGCCGTAATGGGTTTCCGCTATAGAAAATTTGCCGATTACAAGCAGGTGCTGCTTCCGCTCCCGTTCTATCTGATCCCTTGCTATTTTGCTGTCAACTGGTCAAAAAGCATAGACGTCGCGCTCTTGAAAATTATTTTCGGCGGGATCCTCATTGCGGCGGCCTGTTATTTTGCTTTTTTCAGCGATAGGATCAAACTGCGCGCGGGATTGATCCCCGCTTGCATCTGCGGTGCGACCTCCGGCACGATCAACGGTTTGCTTTCTGTGGGCGGCCCGCCTATGGCGATCTATTATATGGCCGCGTGCGAGGAGGACAAAAACAAGTATCTGGCAAACTCGCAGATGTTTTTCCTCGTGACATATATTTACAGCTTCGCGTTGCGCGCGGCGAAGGGCTTTGTGTCCGCGTCCATGTCGGGGAGCTTCCTTGTGGGGGCCGCGGGGATCGTTTTGGGCTTCCTCGCCGGGAAAAGGCTGCAGGACAAGTTTGACATTAAAAAGATGAAGCAACTCATTTATCTGGTCCTCGCATTTTGTGGGATCGTCACCATCGCCGGTAACATATGATGCGGGAATCCGTCCATAAAGGAGGCAAAATGACAACGATTGAAATACCCTATGACGAGCGAAAGCTCGAGCTGCACATCGATGAGAAAAATTTGCAATCCGTCTTATCGGCCAAAACAGAGGATTACCGCCCTGCCAAGTCGCCGCAGGAGCTTGTCGGCGAGGCGCTGCAGCACCCGCTCGACGCTCTCCCGCTTCACGAGCTGGCCATCGGAAAGCGCCGCGTGACGATCGTGACCAGCGATCACACGCGCTCCATGCCCAGCAGCATCACATTGCCGCTGCTGCTTTCAGAAATAAGGCGCGGCAACCCGGACGCGGATATTACAATTCTGATTGCCACCGGTCTTCATCGGGCATCTACGCGGCAGGAGATGTGCCGAATGTTTGGGACGCACATCGTGGAGACGGAGAAAATCGTAAACAACGACGCCTTCGACGACACCGCTTTCAATTGCATCGCCACGCTCCCGTCCGGCGCCGATCTATGGGTGAACCGATTGGCGCTTTCCTGTGATCTGCTGGTCACGGAGGGATTTATAGAGCCGCACTTTTTCGCCGGCTTCTCGGGAGGCAGGAAAAGCATCCTGCCGGGAGTCTGCAACGCGTCGACCGTCAAGCAAAACCACTCATACAAGGCAATCTCCAATGAAAAAGCCGCCGCCGGGGTCCTTGAAGGAAATCCCATCCATGAGGACATGGTATATGCTGCGCGCGCCGTGCGCGTACAATTCATATTGAACGTCGCGCTCAACAGCAGGAAGGAAATTATCGCCGCTTTTGCGGGGGACCTTGAGCAAGCGCATACCGCCGGCGTGGAATTCGTGCGGTCGATGGCGCGCTGTGAAGCACCGCCCGCGGACATTGTCGTCACCTCCAACGGCGGCTATCCCTTGGATCAGAATTTGTATCAGAGTCCTAAGGCGGTCGCCACGGCGTCGGCGTGCGCAAAAAAGGGCGGCGTACTCATTATGTGCTGCGGTTGCCGCGACGGTGTCGGCGGGTCCTATTTTTCAAAGCTGATCGCCGCTCCCATAGATGAAACAGATCGCTTTTTATCCGCCATCCCCCCCGAGCAAACCCTCCCGGAGCAGTGGTGCGCACAAATATATTTCAGAATCCTTCGAAACTATACGGTCATTTTGGTGACGACCTTTTTGGACCATGCGCTGGTCCGACAGGCAAATATGATACCGGCATCAGACGTGGACGAGGCGCTTGCTATGGCATACGAAATCAAAGGCGCGCAAGCGCGTGTCACTGTGATCCCAGACGGAGTATCCGTAATAATAGAACCTACTGGACAGGAGGAATCTGAATGAACATTACAGCTTTAAAAGCGGATGGAAAGGATAACGTCGCAACCGTCTTTTCAAACGAAGCGAAGGCAGGTCTATCCGCTTGCATCTGGGGCGCGAGCGGCAAGCTCGAGGAGATCCGTATGCTGTCCGACATCCCCTATGGCCACAAGATCGCCTTGTGCGACCTGTCCCCGGGCGATCCGATAATCAAATACGGGGAAAACATCGGGCAGGCCAGCGCGCTCATCTCAAAGGGCGATTATGTTCATATCCACAACATGGTCTCCCTCAGAGGACGAGGCGACCTGCAGGGAGGAACGGACAGATGAAGTATACCTTTAACGGATATAAGCGAGCCGACGGGCGATTTGGTTCGAGAAACCCGGTCGCCGTAATTCCGAGCGTTGTTTGCGCCAACGACGTGGCGCAGGCCATATGCCGTCAGGTCCAGGGAACCGTCGGCTTCTTCCATCATCAGGGCTGCAGCCAGCTGCCGTCGGACTTTAAGCGCGTTACGGATACGCTCAGCAATCTTGGATGCAGCCCGAATGTCGGCGCTGTGCTGGTCGTGAGCCTCGGCTGCGAGGGGACGGATCACGAGGCGATCGTCGAGCGTGTGCGCGCGGCCGGAAAGCCCGTCCGCATTATTCACATTCAGGAGCTCGGTGGCGTCTCCCGCGCGATACAAGCGGGCATCGACGCGGCGCAGGACCTGGTGCTGCAAATTTCAGGGCTGCAAAGAGAGACGGCGGACATCGCATCTCTCGTTATGGCGATCAAATGCGGCGGTTCGGATACCACCTCGGGTATCGCCTCCAACTGCACGATCGGTTATGTCGCGGATAAGCTGGTCGATCTCGGAGCGACAGTAGTATTCGGCGAGACGACGGAGTTTCTCGGGGGAGAACATATTCTCGCGCGCCGGGCGGTCGGCGGTCCGCAGGGGCCCACGGGTCAAAAAATATATGAGATCGTAAACCGGATGGAAGCGCGCGCAAAGTCAATGGGCGAGGATATGCGGGGGGGACAGCCGACGCCCGGCAATATCGCCGGCGGGCTTTCCAGCATAGAAGAGAAAAGCCTCGGTGCGATCGTGAAGTCCGGCCACAGACCGATTCAGGGTGTGTTGGAATACCCGCAGACAGCGGTCGGATGCAAAGGGCTGTGGATCAAAGACACGCCCGGGAGAGAGCCCGAGATACTGACCGGGATGGCCGCGACCGGCGCACAGGTGATGCTGTTTTCAACCGGTCGCGGAGCGCCGCAGGGCTTCCCCTCCATGCCGGTAATAAAAATATGCGGAAATCCAAACACGTTTGAACGCATGGGACACGATATGGATTTGAACGCAGGCAGGATCGTCGAGGGAACCGCGAGTATTGAGCAGGTAGGCGAAGAAGCGTTCCTTAAAATGATAAGCGTTCTAAACGGGCAAATGACAAAAAACGAGGCGCTCGCCTACTATGCCTCTGTGGACATCTATTGCCTGGGGCCGGTAATTTGACTGACGCCCCGCGCGCGCGAGGGAGGACCACACTTTGTACATACGTACCGTTACGGGCGACGTCACTTGCGAATCAATTGGGCACGCCCAATGTCATGAACATATTTATCTGTTGAAGGGGCCCTCCTTTGCCTGTAATCCGGCTTTGTGCATGGATGATTATGAAAGCTCCAAACGGGAGCTGCTGGATTACAAACGCGCGGGCGGTTCTCTGATTGTTGACGCGCAGCCCGGATACTTTGGCAGGGACGCAAAAGTTCTGCGCAGGTTGTCGGAAGGATCGGGTGTTCTGATCGTCGCTTCCACCGGCTTTCATAAGCTGAGCTATATGGAGGAAAACGCGCCGTTGCTGAGGATGAATGAGCTCCGGACGGCCGACTTCTTTGTCGACGAGATAATGCGCGGTATGCTGGATACAGACTGGGAAAGCGCGCGCTCGAGAGCGGGGATCATCAAGATCGTTTTTGAAAAGGACGGCTTGGAGAACGCGGTCAGCAGACGTTTGATCCGAGCCGCCGGCGCCGCGGCTTCTCAGACCGGCGCGGCGATCATGATCCACACCGAAAGCGATGCCGACGTTTCAGCGCTTCTGGACTATTTCAGCGCAATGGGCATGAGTATGGATCGGCTGCTGGTTTGCCATTTGGACAGAACGCATCCGGACCCGGACTATCACCTGCGGCTGCTCGACAGGGGCTGCAGTCTCTGCTATGACAGCATACACCGGTACAAATATGTCTCGGACGCGCAGGAGCTGGCGCTGATTCGCCGCGTGTGCACAGCGGGATACGAACAACAGATTGTATTGAGCCTGGATACTACAAACCAGCGCTTGCGCGCGTATTATGCAAAAGATATGGGCCTTGATTATATCCTTTGCAGCTTTATCCCACAGCTGCGGCAAGCCGGTATTTGTGAGGATCACATCCGCCGTATGTGTCGAACAAATGCGCGGAGGATTTTACAGCTTTCAATTAATAAGTAAAAAACGGAGATAAAAGTCATGACTTTAGAAAAAGCTACGCAGCCCACCATGTATTTCATCGGTGTGACGACAGAGCACTCCTCCATCATGAAGGTTTTCCCCGAATGGGTAAAGGCATTGGGCCTCAAGGACGCTGTCATAAAGGGGATCGACATCGCTATACACGCGGATCCGGCGGTATATCGCAAAGTCGTGGAATTCATAAAAAACGATCCGCTGTCTATGGGCGCGCTCGTCACGACGCACAAGATAGATCTTTACAATGCCGCAAAGGATCTTTTTGAATATCTGGATCCGTACGCGACGCAATTCGGAGAGTTGTCCTCCATCTCAAAGCGGGACAATATGCTCTGCGGTCATGCAAAAGATCCCATCACCTGCGGCATGGCGATGGAGGCGTTTTTGCCTTCAAACTATTGGAGGGAGAATCCTGAAGCCGGCGTGTTCATCATGGGAGCCGGCGGCAGCGCCATCTCCATTTGTTCGTATTATATGCGCAACGCCGGTAAGGGCAACGATCCCGCTGAGATCGCAGTTGCGAATCGCAGCCAACCGCGCTTGACTCAAATTGAGAAAGTCAACGCAGGCATGAACCCCGCGGGCATCCCGACGGCTTACTATCTGACGCCGAATCCCGGTGAAAACGACGCGGCACTCGAAAAAATGGGGAAAGGCTCCCTGGTTATCAACGCGACCGGTCTCGGGAAGGACCGGCCCGGATCGCCGCTGACAGACGACGCCCGCTTTCCTGAGGGTGCGCTCGTTTGGGAGCTGAACTACCGCGGCGAGCGCCTTTTTATGCAGCAGGCACAAGCCCAGCAAAGCAGCAAGGGCCTTACGATCGTCGACGGTTGGATGTATTTCATTTACGGCTGGACGCAGGTCATTGCCGAGGTCTTCCACATAGATATTTTGGGCGAGAGGCTGGAGAAAATGGATCGTCTCGCCGCTAAATTCAACATACGCTGAAAGGAAATATTATGGGTAGCTTTAACGCTTCGGATGACGCCTTGGATTTTACGCGGGGCTGCGTCGTGGATTTTGATCTGAAGACCGGGCTTTCGCGCACCGTTGCCGCGGGAGAGCGGCACCTCAGCGAATTGCGCGGTATGTTTTCGGATGCGGAGGCTTTTGAAGAAAAGCTCAGCCGGGAGGACCCTGTCGTTTATGCTTTTCACGGCCTGCCCTTGCCGGAAACGCCGGGTGACCTGTCCTTTGGCTGCTCTATTCTGAATCCCGGAAAGATCGGCGATGAATACTATTTTACAAAGGGACATTTTCACACCGTTCTCGACACGGGAGAGGTCTACTATTGTCTGAGCGGGCACGGCTATATGCTGATGGAAAACCCCGAAGGGGACTGGTCGGCGCAGGAGATGCACGCGGGTCAAGCGGTGTATGTGCCCAAGCGGTATGCGCATCGGAGCATCAACGTAAGCCCCGACGAACAGCTTGTCACATTCTTTGTTTTTCGCGCGGACGCCGGGCATGATTACGGCAGCATCGAGACAAAGGGATATCGCAAACTGCTCATTGAGAGAGACGGAAAGCCCGCCATTGTCGACAACCCAAACTGGAAATAGAGAGTGCAAAAGGGGAGCGCCCACAGACGCTCCCCTTTTATGTTATCTCGTTTATTAAAATTACAGCTTCATAGCGACGTCCCACGCGCGCCATATGACGGTGCGCAGGTTGCCGACGCCGTCCGCGTCGCCGACAAGATGGACGTGCCTGCTCGCGGGCGCAAGCGGCGCTGCGCTGTAGCCGACCGAAAAGATGACGGAATCACACGGGATATCGAAGGTCTTCCCGTCCTTGCCCTTCGCGGTCACGCCGTCCGGGCGGATGTCGCACACGGTCGTCTCGAGGTATACGGGCGCCTTTTTGAACGCGAGCATCTCGCGCAGGAAGGAGGCGTTCGCAAGGCATACGCCCTTGACGGCGATCAGGTCGTTCTTCATCTCGACGACGGTCGGCTTCCTGCCTTTGAGGATCAGGTCGTAGGCGATCTCGCAGCCGGTGAGTCCCCCGCCGATGACGACGACATTGTCGCCGACGGACTTTCCCGCGAGGTATTCGGTCGCCTCGAGCGCGTTCTCGATGCCCTTGATGGGCGGGCGCTTCGCCTTCGAGCCGGTGGCGACGACGATCTCGTCCGCCTGCAGCGCGGTGAGGTCCGTGATCTCGGTGTTGAACCTCACCTCGACGCCCTGCTTTTCGATCTCGCGGCGATACCAGTCGATGAGCGCGCGGTCCTTTTCCTTGTAGGAGGGCGCCGCCGCCTCGATAAACACGCCGCCGAGCCGGTCGGACTTCTCATAGATCGTGGCCTTGTGCCCGCGCGCGGTGAGCACGAGCGCCGCCTCCATTCCGCCGATGCCGCCGCCGATGACGGCGATGCTCTTCGGCCTGCCTGTCTTTTCTATCTTGTATTTTTTGCTCTGCATGGTGCGCGGGTTGAGCGCGCAGCGCGCCATGTGGATCGCGTCGCCGAGGTCCTGCACGTTCGCCGAGCCCTCGTAACGCCCCATCGTGAAGCAGGCGTTGTGGCAGCAGATGCAGGGCTTGATGTCCGCCTCCCGCTCCTCGATGAGCTTTGTGACCCACCCCGGATCGGTGAGGAACTGCCGCGCCGCGCCCATCGCGTCGATCGCGCCCGTGCCGACCGCCTTTGCCGCGTCCGCGGGGGTCATGCGGCCCGCGCAGACGACCGGGATGTCGACGAACTTGCGGATGTGCGCGACATAATCTAGGTTGCAGTTCTCCGGCATATACGCCGGCGGATGCGCCCAGTACCAGGAGTCGTAGGTGCCGTTGTCGCAGTTGAGCATATCGTAGCCCGCGTCCTGCAAAAACTTCGCCGCCTTTTCGGATTCCTCCATATCGCGGCCGACCTCGACAAAGTCCTCTTCTCCGGGCAGCGCGCCCGCGCGGAAGCCCTTCGTTTTGGACACGACGGAATAGCGCAGCGACACCGGGAACGCGTCCCCGCACGTCTTCTTGATCGCCTTTACGATCTCCGCGGGAAAGCGGTAGCGGTTCTCGAACGAGCCGCCGTATTCGTCGGTGCGCTGATTCGTGTATTTCATGGTGAACTGGTCGAGCATATAGCCCTCGTGCACCGCGTGCACCTCGACGCCGTCGACGCCCGCGTCCATGCACAGCTTCGCGGTCTTTGCGAACGCGTCGACGATCTCACGGATCTCCTCCACCGTGAACGGGCGCGAATAAACGTCGTCCGCCCAGCGGTTGGGGGTCGCAGAGGCGCTCGCGCAGATATAATCCATGTCGAAGATGGGCTTGCCGACGGCGCCGAACGCCTTGTTTTTGATCATCTTGACCATCAGGTCGTTGACCGCCATCGCGCGACCCATGCCGGCGGTGAGCTGGATGAACAGCTTCGCGCCCGTCTTGTGGTACTCGTCCATGAATTCTTTGAGCTGCGTGAACTTTCCCTTGTTCTGGTACAGCCACTTGCCGCCCATCGTGTCGCGGATGGGCGCGATGCCCGGCAGGATCAGGCCGACGTTGTTCTTCGCGCGCTCGAGCAGAAAGTTCGCCGCCTCTTTGTCAAAATGGTTCGGCTCCATCCATCCGAAAATGGACGTGCCGCCCATGGAACACATGACGATGCGGTTTTTTATCTCCACATTGCCGATCTTCCACGGGGTGAATAACGCCTCATATTTCTTATCCATGCTGTCTCCTGTTTTTTTATTCAAAAAGCTAACCGACGACCACGACGCCGTCCGGCTCGACCGAGACGGTCACGCCGTCCTTGACGCAGTCGAGAAATTCCGCACCGAGATTGTCTACGACGGGCATGCCCGCGTCCGTCCAGTTGGCGGCGAGGATTGCGCCCGAAGCCGCAAGCGAATCGATGGGCTTGGAGAAAAGCATACACGCGGGCTGCTTGCCGAGCGCGCACGCCGCGTACAGCACCAGGCCCCCGGTCGTCGAGCCGATCGTCTCCGGCAGGCACAGCGCCGTGCCGATCATCGGCTTCTTATAGATATCCGCGTTGTTCTGGTCGCCGCATTTCACCTGCTTGTCGCCGAACATGAGCGCCATCTGAAAGCTCGCGAGGGTATTGAAGCCGCCGCGGGAAACGAGCGCCGGCGCTTTGACAGTTCCGGGGGCGACGACGCGCCCTTTAAACGTCCTGCTCATGCTATTTACCCTCCTTTGTGATCTTCGAGAGGATCTCGTCGTCAGTATAAAAGCGCGCGCTCGTATAGGTGCGCAGCTTGTTGGACGAGGTGATGACCGGCATCTTTTTGGACAGCGGATTGTTCATGTACATGAGCGGACAGATGTAGCTGAGGATGACGCCCGTCGCCGCAAGCCGCGCCGCATACTCCGTCGCCTTGAATTCCTTTATGACGCCCGGCGCGCTCGTGAAGACCGTCGGGATGAGCACCCTTTTGTTTCCGGCCTCCTGCAGCGCGTTCTCCACGCGCACGGTCCAGTCCGTGAGCTGCCGCAGCGTCATGTGCGGGCAGCCCATGAAGCAGAGCTTCGGCGTAGCGTCGAGATCCTTCCAGATGCAGGGATAGCCGTTTTTGACCCGCTCGAGCTCGGCGTCGTCCACCACATAGACGGGCGCGCCCTTGCGGATGAGCTTTTCGCCCGCGTCGACCGCTTCGGGCGTGAGATGCTCGATATGATAGAGGCCCACCGAGCCGTTGGAGGCCGTCGCGGCGCCGAAATCCTTCAAGTACGCGCACGCTTCGTCGCTGAGCTCAGCGCCGATCCATTTGTCGAGACCCTTGATGTACGGCACCTTTTCGAGCACCTTCATGCCGACGGCGGAGCCGAGCAGCTGCGCCTCGGGCCTTTTTGTCGTGCGGATCTCGACGACCCAGTCGGCCTTGCGCCCCTCGTCGGTCAGCAGACCGAACTCCGGCACGAAGCCTGCGACGGAGCCCATCAGCTCGAGAATACCGCTGTTGCGGTTGCAGCGCGCGCCCAGCACGCTGTTCGCGTACACGACCGCGGAGGATTCCGCCCAGGACAGCACGTCGCCGCGCTTCGGAATGTTGCCCACCTCCGGCAGGTAGCACGCGCAGGTATAGGCGTCCTCGTCCATAAGCCCGAATTTGCGCAGCTGCTCCTCATATTTTTCCTGCTGGCTGTACATCACCTTGAAAACGACGTCCTGCAGCAGCGAGGAGGGGACGTTTTTGTCGAGCGGCCGCGGGTCGGCCGAGAAGGTCTGCTTGCTCACCGCGCCCGCTTCGAGCAGCTTGTCATACAGCTCGTACACCGGCTTCATCACCCCGATGCCGAAGCTGATGACTGTGTGGCCGTGCTCGCTCGTGACCGGCACCATGCGCTTGGCGTCGAAGGCCTCGCCGTACATGACGAGCGTCTTGACGACCTTCGCCAGTGTCTCGCCCTTTTCGCCGTCGAGCAGCGCCTGCTGCTCCTTCGTAAGGTCCATGGAACACACACTCCCTTGCAGAATTATTTGAACCGCGCGCCGCGGACTTTGATATTATTTTAACATATATCCGTCCCCATTAAAAGCCGGAAAAAGGGAGATTTTTGAGGGCCGCGCGCCGCACTTTGCACAAAAGGACAGCGCGGCGCCCCGGGGCGCCGCGCGGTCCTTTTTGGAATATATTTGTTATATATTACAAGCTGTATATGTCGGAAAACTTATTTATCAGGTACTCGATATAGTACCGCTCGTCGGCGGGCGCGCCGCAGCAGTTCTCCATCACCTCGGCGGGCGTGAGGAGCCTGCCGTATTTGTATATCCTTTCCCGCAGCCACGCCGCGACGGGCGCGAGGTCGCCGCGCGCGGCGCAGGCGTCCACATCCACGTCTTTTTTCATCGCGTCCAATATCTGCGCGGCGTAGGCGTTGCCGATGGAATAGCTCGGGAAATACCCGAAGGAGCCCTGCGCCCAGTGGATATCCTGCAGCACGCCGTTTGTGTCGTCGGGGACGTCGACGCCGAGATATTCTTTATATTTCTCCGCCCATTTTTCCGGCAGCTGCGCCGCCGTGATCTCGCGGCTGAAGAGTGCTTTTTCCAGCTCATAGCGGACGAGGATATGCAGCGGGTAGGTCAGCTCGTCTGCCTCCACGCGGATGAGCGAGGGCTCGGCGCGGTTGACGGCGCGATAGAAGGTCTCGGCGTCCACATCGGCGACCTGCGCGGGAAACAGCGCGCGCACCCTGTCGAGCAGCACGCCGGCGAACGCTCTCGAGCGGCCGATATAGTTCTCGAAAAAGCGGCTCTGGCTCTCGTGCACGCCCATGGAGGTGCGCACGCGAGGCAGGTGTACTGCAGCGCGTCGCCGGTGTTCAGCTCGTACAGCGCGTGGCCGCCCTCGTGAATGACGCTGAACATGGAGCTTACAAAAGAGGTCTCGCAGTATTTCGTCGTGATGCGCACGTCGTTTTTGGAAAAATTCGTCGTAAACGGGTGCTCGGTCTCCCCGAGGATACAGCGGTCCCTGTCGAGGGTCAGCAGCGCCATGAGCGCGTCGCTGAACGCGCGCTGGGTGCCGACGGGATAGCTGCGGCTCATGAACGGATATTGCGGAAATTGCGCCGCGCCGATCTTCTTTATAAAGGGGACGAGATTCGCTTTGATCGCATTGAAATGCGCGTCGCAGCGGACTGTGTCGAGTCCGCGCTCGTACTCGTTGAGCCAGACGTCATAGGGGGCCTTTTCGGGAGCGTAATAGCCGGCGAGCTCGATAGTCTTGTCCACAAGCCTGTCGAGATAGGGGCAAAAGCTCGCAAAATCGTTGTTCGCCTTGGCCGCGCGCCAGACGGTCTCCGCCTCGTTGCACAGCACGACAAAATCGATGTAGACCTGCATCGGGAGCCTGCGGAGCTTGTCGTATTCCTCGAGCAGCAGTTGCACACGCCGCGCCGTCTCACGGTCCAGCCCGTCACGCCGCTGTGTGAGAAAGTGCAGCAGCGCGCCCGTCTCGTCGTTCACAAGCAGACCGAAGGACACCGCCGACAGCTCGGCGAGCGTCACCGAGCGGGCTTCCGTCGACCGCTTCGGCGCGGCGGTGGCGGCGTCATACTCCAGCAGGCCCTTTGCGTGCTCATAGGCGAACATCCGCCTTTCGAGCGCGTCCAGCTTCTCCGTTGCTTCTTTCAGATCCATTCCTTTACCTCCGTGCGAGCGGCGCCCGAAAATCCAGCCTCACCGCCCGTTTTCTGCTTCCAATTTACCATATCCGGGCGGCGATTACAACGTCGCCGCGGTGTGGAGCGGTCCGCGTCGAAAAAGAGAATTTTTCGGCACAGCTGCTCTGTTTATGGTATGATTCTCATAGGAACGTCCCACACGCGCAGGCATAAGATAAAAAGGCGTGCGCCGCGGCGGGTCGCCGCCGTTTTTGCGCCCGCAAAGTTATCGGGGCAGGTGTGGAGACGGTGCTGTATAAAAGTAATTGTCGGAAATTGAGGTGTTTTCATTGCTTACAAGTGTCGCGATCGGGGTCGCCATCCCCTTCATCGGTACCACGCTCGGCGCCGCGATGGTGTTTTTCATGAAGGGCGGGATGAGCGTCCGCCTGCAAAAGCTCCTGCTGGGCTTTGCCGCCGGCGTCATGATCGCGGCGTCGGTCTGGTCGCTGCTGATCCCCGCCATCGAGATGGAGGCGGCGGACGGCGGCGTCGCCTGGGTGCCCGCTCTCACGGGATTTTTGTTCGGCGTCGGCTTTCTGCTGCTGCTCGATATGGTGATCCCGCATCTGCATATGGGCTCCGACACGCCGGAGGGTCGCTCGAGCGGGCTCGGAAAATCCGTCATGCTCGTGCTGGCCGTCACGCTGCACAACATCCCCGAGGGAATGGCCGTCGGCGTGGTGCTCGCGGGTATGCTCGCCGGCAGCGGCATCACCGCGGCGGCCGCGTACGCGCTGGCCATCGGCATCGCCATCCAGAACTTCCCGGAAGGAGCGATCATCTCCATGCCGCTTCGCAGCGCGGGGCTCACGAAGGGCCGCTCCTTCCTCTACGGCTTTCTTTCCGGCGTGGTGGAGCCCGCGGGCGCGCTGCTGACCATCCTGCTCACCTCGCTCGTGACGCCCGTTCTCCCCTACATCCTGTCCTTCGCCGCGGGCGCCATGATCTACGTCGTGGTGGAGGAGCTCATCCCGGAGGCGCAGGCGGGCGAGCACTCCAACATCGGCACCATCGGCGCGGCGCTGGGCTTCGCGTTGATGATGGTGCTGGATGGGGCGCTGGGCTGACATCCGCACAGAAAAGGCCGTTGCCGCCGCCCGAACGTTTTGGTTCGGGCGGCGGCAACGGCCTTTATTTTCGTCATGGGATCGCGCGCCTACCGCGCAGAAAACAGCCGCTCGAGATAGACGGCGACGCCGTCCGCCTCCACAGGCGGCGCGACCTCGTCCGCCAGACGCAGTACGTCCGCGGTTGCGTTCCCGACCGCGACGAACCTGCCGGCGGCGGGCGCCATGGAAAGGTCATTCCCGCTGTCTCCGAAAGCGAGGATATCCTCTTTTTTTATTCCCAGCGCACCCGCGAGCGACGACAGCGCCGCGCCCTTTGATACGCCCCGCGCCGTCATCTCGATCTCGTCGTTGAACACGGCGGCCTCCACCGGAAATGCGGCGGTTATCCGCTCGAGAATGCGCGGGAGCTCCGCGCCGTCGTCGGGATGGACCGTGAGCTTCTCCGGAGCGTCCGCTCTCAGGGCAAGAAGCGCGGGAATGCTTTTTACCCTCTTTATGCTCTTTTGAAAGCGCAGAAGCGTCAGCAGCTGCGGCGCCGAAAGCTTTGCCCCGCGGGAGATGTATTTTCTGATCTGCCCGCGCTCAAAGATCACCGCATCCTGCATCTGGGCGCTGAAGGCGCACCGGCAATCGGAGAGCAGCGCAAAAATGCCCTGCACGCTTGCGCGGGACAGGCATTGCTGCGCGATCACAGCGCCCGCGGGCTCCGCGGTGATCCGCGCGCCGTTGGAGGAAATGATATAGTCGCAGGCGATCCCAGACACGGCATAGTTCAGCCCGACATAGGATCGGCCCGTCGCGACCGCCAGAAGGCAGCCGCGACCGCGCGCATCATTCAGCGCGCGGGCTGTGGCCCGGGACATGATCCCGTGGTCGAGCGTCGTGCCGTCGAGATCGAAGGCGATCAGCCTCGGCGGCCTCATCCGCGCTTGCTCTTTCCGGCGCGCGCATATCCGCTGCGATCCATTCAGTCGAGCTCCTCCCCATTGCCGGCGATCACCTTTTTGTACCAGAAGAAGGAGTCCTTGCGTCGGCGTTCCAGCGTGCCGGTCCCGTCGTCCTTTTTGTCCACATAGATCATGCCGTAACGCTTGGCCATCTCTCCGGTGGACGCGGAGATCAGATCGATGCAGCCCCACGGGGTATAGCCGATGAGGTCGACGCCCTCCGCGACGGCCCTCTCCATCTCCCGGATATGCGCGCGCATATAATCAATGCGGTAGCCGTCGTGGACGCTGCCGTCGGCTTCGACCGTGTCGTCCTGCCCGAGACCGTTCTCGACCACCATGATCGGCACGCCGTACCGGCCGTAGAGCTCCTTCAAGTACCAGCGCAGGCCCTTCGGGTCGATCTGCCAGCCCCAGTCGCTCACCTTGAGATACGGGTTTTTTACGCCCATCATCATGTTGCCGCCGGTCTTGAGCGCCTCCTTATCCGTCGTGACGCACGCGGACATATAATAGCTGAAGGTGTAAAAGTCCACCCTGCCCGCCGCCAGCACCCTCTCGTCTCCGGGGTCCGTGCGGACGTCGGCGCCTATGCTCTTGAAATAAGGGCGGGCGAAGTAGGGGTACGCGCCGCGCACCATGACGTCGCCGCAGAGATAATTGCCCATATTCATGGCGTTCTGCGCGAGCAGGATATCGTCCGGATTCGGGGTGAGCGGATAGGAGGCCATCCCCGCGATCATGCAGCCGACCTTGTTTTCGACGTCGATCGCGTGCGCGATCTGCACCGCCTTCGCGCTCGCCACGAATTGATTGTGCAGCGCCGTAAAGCGCTTTGTCGCGCTCTCGGGGGAATCGGCGCCCATCGCGGAGAGATCCATCTTTTTTGCGGCCTCCGAGAGGATGCCGCCCGCCATCCCGGCGCCGAAGCTGTGGCAGAGGATATTGATCTCGTTGAAGGTGAGCCAATAGTTCACGAGACCCTTGAATTCCGTAAAGCAGGTCGTCGCGTACCGGACGAAAAAGTCGATGCAGCGGCGGTCGACCCATCCGTCGTATTTTTCGCACAGATGGAAGGGCATTTCATAATGTGAGAGCGTGACCAACGGCTCGATGCCGTATTTGTGCAGCTCGTTGAACACCGCGCGGTAAAACTCGATGCCCTCCCGGTTGGGCTGCGTTTCGTCGCCGTTGGAGAAAATGCGGGTCCACGCGATGGACATACGGTACATCTTAAACCCCATCTCGGCAAAGAGCGCGATATCCTCCTTGTAGTGATGATAAAAATCGATCGCCTCATGGGAGGGGTACTCCTTGGCAGGATCGATCGCGTGGGTAAACTCGCGCGGCCTTGTGCGGCTGCCGGCCGTCATATGGTCGGCGGTGCTTGCGCCCTTGCCGCCCTCGCTCCACGCGCCCTCGCATTGATTCGCGGCGGTCGCCCCGCCCCAGTAAAAGTTTTTCGGGAAAGACATGATGCGCGCTCCTTTCTCAGCAGCGCCACCCGCCCTTGCGGGCGGGCGGCGCGCGGTGCGTATAACGTAGATCGCGGGAAATTATGCCTGCGCTTCGGTCTCTGCGGCCTCGGCCTTTGCTTCCTTTTCCACAAGGATCTTTTCATACGCCTTGAGGAACGGCGCAAAGACGATCAGACCGACGACGATGCCGATGACCGGGATGAACAGGTTCTGCCACGCGAGCGAGCCCAAAAATTCCGACACGCCCATCGGCATAAGCGACATCATCAGAACATACGCGGGCTTGAAGAAGCCGATGGCATAGCCGACCCAGACCAGCAGCATGGTGATGATCGGGGTGAGGATGTAGGGGATGCACAGGATGGGATTGTACATGATCGGGTAGCCGAAGGTCACGGGCTCGTTGATGCCGAACAGCCCCGGGACGAGCGCGGCCTTGGATACGGCGCTTATCTGCTTGGATTTGCTGCGAAGCCCCAACAGGACACAGCCGAAGGTGTTGCCGGTGCCGCCCGCCGTGGCGAGCGCGCCCATCAGCAGAACGGGGTAGAACTGCGCTTGCCCGCCCGCTGCGACCGCGGCGGCGTTGGCGGTGACGACCTGCATGAGTATGGCCATCAGTCCGATATAGACGACCATCGTCCCGTGGATGCCGAAGCACCACAGCAGCGTGGCGATCAGGAACACCACGACCATGCCAGGCACGCTGTTGAGCGCGGCGATGGGGATGGAGAGCAGATAGGTTATAAGAAGCGGAAGATTGAGCGCGCCCGCCGTGGCGGCGCTCAGCAGCGCGCTGAGACCGTACCAGATGATCATGTTGACGAGCATCGGGACGAGCGCGGCGAACGAATCCGCGAGGAACGGCGGAACGACGTCCGGCATCCGGATATATATCTTCTTTCTGATGCAGAAATTCATGATGCGGACGCTGAGTATGCCTATGAGGATGGCGACGAACAGTCCGGTGCCTCCGAGATAGCTCGTGTCCATGGCGGTGAGCGCGGAGCCGTCCGCCAGCGTATAGGCCTTCGCGGGCGCGCAGGTGATCAGAAAGCACGCCAGCGCCACGATACCCGTCTGCAGCGGCTTGAGCCCCAGTGATTTTCCGTAGCTGTACGCGATAAGAAACACCACGTACACCGACATGATGCCGCCCGTGAGATTATAGGGCATATACAGGATGCTGTAGATGGCGCTGTCCGCGGTGAACAGCTTGAGCAGCGTGCCCACAGAACAGATGATCTGGAATATGGAGCCGACGAGAATGATCGCCATGATGCCCATCATGGCCTGCTGAATGGCTGAGAACCCCTTGTTCATGCTGATCCTTTCGCCGAAGCGCTGCAGACCCTGCATGAATTTTGAATCGAAGAAGCTTTCCTTTTTCTTCTCCATGATATTGACCTGACCTCCTCTTTTATTTCGCAAGCAACTTATTTATTTCCGCAAAGATGTTTTCCACGTTGCCTATCGCGTAATCATACGGCGCGATGACGGCGACCGGCTTTCCCGTCTTCTGCGCTATGGACTCCTTTTGATAGGAGACCTGCGGTCCGAGAAGAATAGCGTCGTACTCCGCGGCGTCTTCCTCACAGCCGCTCGCGGAGCGCGCCTGGATCTTTTCCAGCGGGATCCCCTTTTCTTCCGCGTATTTTTCCATTTTTTTCATGAGAATGCTCGTGGACATACCGCCGGCGCAGATCAGCATCAGCTTCATTGTTACACCTCCTCCGCTTTGTCTATTTTTTCATACAAAAGAACTATTTCCGCGATGAGTTCCTTTGCCAGAGCACTGGTCATCAGGTGATCCTGCGCGTGGGCGAGCAGAACAGTCAGCTTGTCGACCTCCCCTGTCGCGTCGAGCTTCAGCAGCTCGCGGTGCGCCTCGTGCGCGCTTTGCAGTTGGGCGTCCGCCTGTGTGAGCAGGGTCTGCGCCGCCGCGCGATCCCCTTTTTTTACCGCCTGCAGCGCCTCAAAGGCGGAGGAGCGCGCCGCGCCGGAATTCGCGATGATGGACATCGCTATCTCTTCAAGTCTCTCATCTGTTTCCATATTGTCCCGCTTTCAAAGTTTGTATATGATCATCAATATGTTTGCCAGCTCGTCGTCGCTGAAGATCACCCCGAACGAGGCCTCCAACGGCTGCAGCAGAGCCGAGACCGCCTTAAACTGCCCGTCGTACTGCCTGAGGATGTCGGCGGTGTGCGCGTTGGGCCGGACGGGTTCCCTTTCCAGCAGCCTGTTTATGCAGCAGGCGACGTGGACGAAAAGTCCGATCTCGGTGTCGACCGAAAGCCTGCACACCGTCTCATTGACGCCCCGGATGAAGCGCGGCAGGAGCTTTCGCAGCTTTTTGACGCTGACCTTTTCCAGCTGCTCTCCTAAATACGCGTAGACCTCGTCGAAATTGATGTCTTCTCTGCGCTGCTTTCGCAGGGACAGCAGCTCGCCGAGCTCCTGCGGGGGCGCGTTCAGAAGCTCCGACATCGGCAGGAACGGGAGCGAAAACAGCTTTGGATCCCACGCGCCGATGACGCATTCTATAACCGAGGTCTTCATGAGCTCGGACAGCTTTTCC
>JAYFQJ010000118.1:0-44013 GCA_034927165.1 Oscillospiraceae bacterium | reverse complement strand
GCCCACCAGCTCGGGAATCAGGCCGTATTTCAAAATGTCATGGGGCTGAACCCCGGCCAGAATCCGGCTCAGGTTCCGCTCCTTCTTCCCCTCAATCTTCGCGCCGAAGCCGATGCTCTTCTGGTCCAGCCGCTGCTCGATAATCTTGTCCAGCCCGTCGAACGCGCCGCCGCAGATAAACAGGATGTTGGTGGTGTCGATCTGTATAAACTGCTGCTGCGGGTGCTTTCTGCCGCCGCCCGGGGGAACGTTCGCGACGGTCCCCTCGATGATCTTGAGCAGCGCCTGCTGTACGCCCTCGCCGCCCACGTCGCGCGTGATAGAGGGATTCTCGCTCTTGCGCGTGATCTTATCGAGCTCGTCGATATAAATGATGCCGCGCTGCGCTGCCTCAATATCAAAATTTGCCGCCTGAATAAGCTTGAGCAGGATATTCTCCACATCCTCGCCGACATAGCCCGCTTCCGTGAGCGTCGTCGCGTCGGCGATGGCGAACGGGACGTTGAGCGCCTTCGCGAGCGTCTGCGCGAGATAGGTCTTGCCCACACCGGACGGTCCGAGGAGCAATATATTGCTCTTTTGCAGCTCAACATCGCTGTTCTCGTTGTTGGCGATGCGCTTGTAGTGGTTGTAGACCGACACAGACAGCACGACCTTCGCGTCGTCCTGCCCGATGACATACTGGTCGAGGATCGCCTTGATCTCGCGCGGGCGCAGTAACGCCTGCGTCGTCTGCATCTTCGGCTTTCCGGCTTTTTTATCGCCGTCTTCCTGCGCGGCTGTGCCGACGATGCCGTCCTCCGCCAGAAGTGAGTAGCAAAGCATCACGCATTCATTGCAGATGTGTATGTTCGGACCGACAAGCATGCGCTCGACCTGATCCTGTGTTTTGCCGCAAAAAGCGCAGCGCATCTGTTTTTTCTGTCCCGCCATTTAACCCTGTCTCTTCGTCATTATTTCGTCGATCAGGCCGTACTCCTTCGCCTGCTCGGGCGACATGAAGTTGTCACGCTCGGTGTCGCGCTCGATGACCTCGAGCGGCTGCCCTGTCGCGTCCGCCATGATCTTGTTGAGCTTGGAGCGGATATACAGAATTCGATCTGCCTGGATCTTGATATCGGTCGCCTGGCCCTGCGCGCCGCCGCTCGGCTGATGGATCATGATCTCGCTGTTGGGCAGCGCATAGCGTTTTCCCTTCGCGCCCGCGCACAGCAGAAACGCGCCCATGGACGCGGCCATACCCACGCAGATGGTCGACACATCGCATTTGATATACTGCATCGTGTCGTAGATCGCCATACCCGCGGTGATCGAGCCGCCGGGGCTGTTGATATACAGATTGATATCCTTTGTCTGATCCTGTCCCTCGAGGTACAGCAGCTGCGCGACGACGAGGCTCGCGGTCACGTCGTTGACCTCCTCGGACAGCATGATGATGCGGTCGTTGAGCAGTCTCGAATAGATATCGTAGGAGCGCTCGCCGCGGTTGGTCTGTTCAATGACGACTGGTACTAAACTCATGATACACCTCCGAATGTATGTAACGCGTTATTCGGCCGCCTCGTCCTTCTTGTCCGCCTTGGCTTTCTTTTCAGCGGCCTTCGCGCGCTGTTCGCGGGTCGTCTTCTCGGCCTTTATCTTGGCGTTCTCTTTGATGAATTCGATCGCCTTTTTGACCGCGAGATCCTTCTTGAGGTCGGCGGCGGTGACGAGCTCCTTTATCTTGTCGAGCTCCATCTTGTACTCGTCCGCCATCTTTTTGAACTCGTTCTCGATCTCTTCCTCGGTCACGAGAAGCTTCGCGTCGCGGACGACGGATTCCAGAGCAAGACGGCTTTTTACAAATTTTTCTGCGGGCTCACGGAAGGAATTGCGGAAGCCGTCGGCGTCAAGGCCGGTATACTTCATGTAATTCTCGATCGTCATTCCCTGCGAGCGCAGACGATAATCGAAATCGCGAACCATTTCCTCAATGCGGTCGTCCACCATGACGGCGGGCGCGTCGCCCTCAAGCGTCTCGGTCACCTGATCGACGAGCGCGTTTTCGAGCTCCTCGTCGGCGCGTTCTTCATTTGCTTTCTCGAGGCGCTCGCGGATGCTCTTTTTGAGCTCGTCGAGCGTATCGAACTCGCTGACGTCCTTCGCAAGCTCATCGTCCAGCGCAGGCAGCTCCTTAAAGCGGATCTCGTGCAGCTTGATCTTGAAGACGACGTCCTTGCCGGCAAGCTCCTCCGCACCGTAATCATCCGGGAATTTAACATTAATATCGAATTCTTCGCCAAGCTTATGGCCGGCGATCTGCTCCTCAAAGCCCGGGATAAACTGGCCGGAGCCGAGCGTCAGCTCGTACTTCTCGCCCTTGCCGCCCGGGAAGGCCACGCCGTCCTTGAAGCCCTCAAAATCGATAACGGTGATATCTCCGTCCTGCGCTGCGCGGTCCTCAATCGTGAGCATACGCGCGCCCTTTTCGCGAAGATCCGCAAGCTCGTGGTCGATCTCGTCGTCCTCGACAGTATTGACCTGCTTTGTCGCGGATATTCCCTTGTACTTTCCGACCTTCAGCTCGGGGCGCAGCGTGACGGTGAACTTGACCTTCGCTCCCTTATCGCGGCCGACTTCCACGACCTCGCCCTCGGGGCGGCCGATGGTCTCGATGCCCGCCTCTTCGATCGCGTTCCTGCACTCCTCGGGCAGCAGCGCGTCGATGGCGTCGTCATAGAAAAAGCTGTCTCCGTACATCTTCTCGATGACGGCGCGCGGCGCTTTCCCCTTGCGGAAGCCGGGGATGTTGATCTTCTTGTTGTCGCGGTGATATACCCTGTCGATCGACTTCACAAAATCCTCGGGCGAAATCGCGATCGTAAATTCGTATTTACCGTCTTCGATCTTCTTGTGTTCCAGCAGTGACATTCCATATCCTCCAAATTCAAATCTTGTTTATTTTAGCATATTGAATAGAAATAATCCATAGATTCAGCGGATTAAATAAGGGCGGAACTGCAGATTGTCCGCCGAGACAAGACGAAATTCCACGCCGCCGCAGTTTCCGTTATATGCCCACGCGATACTGTCGCCGTGTATGTGGCCGTAATAGCACCGCCGCACGCCGTATGCGCGCAGCAGCTCAATGATCTCAGGACACCGGAAGCCGCGATAGACGGGAGGATAATGCAGAAAGGCGACGCGTTCGCCGCAGCTCTTCTGCGCGAGGTCGTCGAGCGACATCTTCAGCCTGCCGAGCTCCCGCTGAAAGACCCTGTCGCTTTGCGCCTCGTCGTAAAACCAGCTGCGCGTGCCGCAGATGCCGACGTCTCCGACGACATACGAATCGTTGAACAAAAAGTCGATCGTCGTATAACCGCGCGCAGCCTTAAAATCCTCCAGCTTCTTTCGCGTCTGCCACCAGTAATCGTGGTTGCCCTTCAGGATGATCTTCCGTCCGGGCAGCCGCTCGATGAAATCAAAATCCGGCGCCGCCTGCTCGAGCGTCATGCCCCAGGAGACGTCGCCCGGCACGACGACAGTGTCCTGCGCCCCCACCGCATCGGTCCAGTTGGCGCGCAGGCGCTCGGTATAATCGCCCCATCCCTCAAAAATATCCATCGGTTTTTCGACGCCGAGCGACAAATGCAAGTCGGCGATCGCAAAGACGGCCATAATTCACTCTCCTAAAAAGAAACGCACCGCGTTGCCGTAAAAAATCGCGTCGGCGGTATTTTGCCCGAAGCGCGGCGCAAAAGCGGCGTACAGCGCGGGGATCCCGGACACGTCGGCGCAGAAGGGCGCCGTGCCGCCGCCGTCGAAATCCGCGCCGATGCAGACGCTGCCCTCTCCGCCGAGCTCCAGCATGGCGTCCGTCTGCCGCAGCAGGTCGTCGAGCGACGCTCTGCCGTCCGCTTGCAAAAACGGTTCATAAAAATTGAGGCCGACAACGCCGCCGCGCGCAGCGATCTCCCGAAACTGATCGTCTGTCAGATTCCGCTTGTGCGCACAAAGTCGCCGCAGATTCGAGTGCGTCGCCGCGACGGGAAGGTCAAATCGCCTGAGCAGATCGTTGAGAGACGCGTCGCAGAGGTGGGACACGTCCGTCACGATCCCCAAGCGCTCGAGCTCCCGCACGAGCGCAACGCCCCGTGCCTTGAGCGGGCCGTCGGCCGCTGCGCCGCAGGCGAACTCGTTCTCCGCGTTCCACGTGAGCGTCACGGCCTTGACACCGTCCACCGCGAGCTGCGCGGCCCGGGATACGTCGCCCTCAATGGTGCGCGCGTTTTCAACCGTCAGAAAACCGGCGCATTTCCCCGTCGCCGCAGCCTTCTCAAGGTCTTCTTTACTATTGCAGCGCGCGAGCGCGGCGAGACGTCCGATCTGCTCGATATAATAATCCCTGTACCGGCAATAGGTCTGCCACGGGGCAGAATCTTCGGCCCCTATAAACAACGCCAAAAACTGCGCGCGCGCGTCCATATCCCCGATAGGCCGCACGCCCGCGAGCAATTCTTCGCTGTCGAGCTGCAGCGCGCGCACGCACGCCTCGCTCACCGTATCACAGTGGGTGTCGAAATACTTCATCAAAATGCGTTCTCGATATGATTTGTGATCCTGTACGCGCCGTCGGCGGCTTCTACGACGATGACGTCGAAGCGCGGCTGCAATTCAGTCGGACGACAGCGCAGATAGTCGCACGCCGCCGCGGTCAGACGACTCTGCTTGCGGGCGTCCACGCTCTGCTCGCCGCTGACAAGCGCGTGCGGACGCCTTGTCTTAACCTCCGCAAAGACGATATATCCGGCGCTCACCGCCACAAGATCGATCTCTCCGAAACGGCAGCGGTAATTGCGCGCCAGTATTTTGTAACCGCGCCGCAGCAGGTACAGCTCCGCCGCGCGTTCGCCGCCTTGTCCGCTGTTCATACGCCGACCCTGCCCTTTAAAAAGCTGAGCCGATGGTATTCGGTGACGCCGTACGCGTCGATCGCGGCATAGTGATCCTTCGTGGGATAGCCCTTGTTCTTATCGAAGCCATACTGCGGATAACGCTCCGCGAGTGAGCGCATATAGCGATCTCTTGTGACCTTTGCGAGGATGGAGGCCGCCGCGATGCTTGCGGATCTCGCGTCGCCGCCGATCACCGTTTTACAAGCCATCGGCAGCGCCGGCGCGCGGTTGCCATCCACAAGAACGAGCGCCGGTACTGACGTCAACTGCTCCACGGCGCGCCGCATACCCAGCAGCGTTGCCTGCAGGATGTTTATCTCGTCGATCGTCCGATTGTCTACAAGCACGACCGCGTACGCGGCGCAGTTTTCCGTAATTTCGTTATAAAGCGTCTCACGGCGCTTTTCCGATACCTTTTTAGAATCGTTGAGATACTCGAAACGGCTGTCCGGACGCAGGATCACCGCCGCGCAGGCGACAGGTCCCGCGAGCGGTCCCCTGCCCGCCTCATCGACGCCGCAAAGGCAGCCGCCTGCATCTCTCCGCAAATCCGCATCAAAGGCGTACAGCGTCTCATAGATCATTTTCCGGTTCCTCAAAGGTGATGCGGCCGAGCTTGCCCGCGCGCAGCTCGTCGAGCACCGCAGCCGCGGCGCGCGCCGTATCGCATATGCCGCCGCCGAGCAGCAGACCGCGTCTGCGCGCGGCAGCCTCCAGGAGCTGCCAGCCCTCTTGCGCCAGCTCCGCTTGTGTCAGCTTGAAGCGCTCGCTCAGCCTGTCGGGATAACGCTGCGCAAGGATGCTCAGCAAGCACGCCGCGACCTGCTCTGTGTCAAACACATCGTCCTTGATCGCACCCGTGAACGCAAGCTTCAAACCCGTCTGGGGCGAATCGAATTTTCGCCATAAAACGCCCGGCATATCGAGCAGCTCGAACTCGGGCGTCGTGATCCACTGTTTTCCGCGGGTGACTCCGGGACGATCCTCCGTTTTTGTAAGGGCGCCGCCGGCGAGCGTGTTGATGAGCGTCGACTTTCCGACGTTCGGCACGCCCACGACCATCGCGCGCAGCCGTTGACCCGCCGTGCCGCGCTCTTTTGCGCGCGCGAGCTTTTCTGACAACAGCGCATTCGCCGCTTTCGAGCAGGTCGCGCGCAGCGCGCGATCCCTCGCGCTGACGGCGACCGCGCCGCAGCCGTTCTTTTTATAGGCGTCGATCCACCGCCGCGTCGCGTCCGCGTCCGCAAGATCGCTCTTGTTGAGCAGCAGCAGCTGCGGCTTTCCCCGCGTCAACACGGCGAGCTCCGGATTTTTGCTCGAAGCGGGGATGCGCGCGTCCAGCAGCTCGATGACGAGATCCACGTTCTTTATGTCCGCCGCGATGAGCCGCAGCGTTTTCATCATATGACCGGGAAACCAGTGGATATGCACCGCATCCTGTTCCATTCTTACCTCGCTATGCAAATGAACTCTTTGCCCAGCACACTGCGCGCATCGATGAAGCCGATCGCATCGTACCGGCTGTCGAGCGAATAGGCGCGGTTGTCGCCGACGGCAAAAATGTAGCCCTCGGGCACCGTGAGCGGATACTGTGTGTCGCCGAGCAGATTGTAGCTGCCCGGCGCAACGGGCGACTGCAGCGGCACGCCGTCCACCAAAAACTCCAGCGTGTCCGGGTCAATCTCGACCGTCTGCCCCCCGACGGCGACCACCCGTTTTACCAGCGGCTCGTTATAGCCGTTGTTGTCGTCCACGACGATGATATCGCCGGATCTCGGCGTGTAAAAAAGGCTCCACACAAAAACGCGGTCGCCGTCCTTCAAAGTCGGATCCATCGACTGACCGCTGACGATATAGGACTTGAGCACGAAAGAAAACAGCAGCAGGACCGCCGCGAGCGCAAAAACAGTCGCGTCCAGCCATTCGTAGACGACAGCGATCCTCGCGCCTTGCTTTTCTTCCATATGCGCCCCTCCCCGTATGAAATAAAAAAGGGACAACCCGTGTCCCTTTTCGTCGCTCTATTTGTCGGTGCGGACTGCGATGCGGCTCTTGACCTTGGCGGCTTTGCCGACGCGGTCGCGCAGGTAGTAGAGCTTCGCACGGCGGACCTTGCCGCTGCGGATGATCTCGACCTGCTCCACATTCGGAGAGTTGACCGGGAAAACTCTTTCCACGCCGACGCCGTAGGAAGTGCGGCGAACGGTGAAGGTCTCCTCTATCCCGCTGTGCTTCTTAGAAATAACGGTGCCCTCAAAGGCCTGGATCCTCGAGCGGTCGCCCTCCTTAATGCGGACGGAAACCTTGACGGTATCGCCGACATTAAACTTGAGCGGTTCCTTGCGGATCATATCGCCCGCGATCTGTTTCATTGCATCCATGGTTTTTCTCCTCTTTCGTAAATCAGACATTCGTGCCCTATTGGCAGAGGACTGTCCGCTTAATGTTTTTTAACATTAACCCCGCCGGTAGGCTGAGGATCATGCAAGCTTAAATATAATACCACACGCAAGGGGGCAATGCAAGCTTTTTTATTCGAAGTTGTACATATCCCGCGTGAGAATCTGCACGCGCTTTACGAGGCAGTGCTCCGGATAAAAGCCCAGCTTGTCCACGACCGGCGCGAGCGCCGTTGCGGGGTTGAGCGACCGCTCGCTGCCCGCGGCGAGCAACAGCTCGAGGCGGCACATCCCGCCGCTGCTTCCCGCGCTCCACCCGCCTATGAGCGGTTTGATATTGATCGTCTGCACCCCTGTCCGCTTCGCCCTTTTTTCAGTGAGAATCTCCTCTTGTGAAAACACAGCCGTTGCCGCAGCGCACAGCGCTTCAGACGAAATTGTCGCGTCGCACATCTCGACGAGATAGCGCGCCCACGCGATCTCGTTGGTCTTCCGGTGTGCGATGTCCGCGTTGAACACCTCGAGTCCATAGGGCAGGTTCGGGTTGATCGCGTCGACGAGCGACGAATCAAAATCATCGTTCACAAGCCGGATGTCCGCCGTGTCGCAGATGCTCTCGACGCCCAGCGACAGCGGCAGCGCGAAGGTCAGATAGATATGGGTATTGAAGCCCTCCGTGTACCACACGTCAAGGCCGCTTTTTTTGAGCGCGCGGGAAAAACAGCGCTGCACGTCGAGATGGGAGATGTAGCGCGCGTCGAACAGCTTGGAAAAATGAAGTCTAACGTTTTGCAAAGCATTTCCTCCCGCAGCGCGCGGCGACGCCGCAATTTGAACACGTGTTGTCACAGCGCGGCGTCGTCTTTTCGCTCAGCGCGCGTTTGTATTCCTGTGCAAAGAAGGACTTGTCCACATAATAGTCGAGCATATCCCACGGAAACAGCTCGTCCGTAGGCCGCTCGCGGTTCGCATAGAAGGCGGGATCGACCCCGGTCGCATCAAACGCGCGCTGCCAGCGCTCCAGTGAAAAAAACTCGTCCCAGCTGTCAAAGATGCCGCCGTCCTTATAGACCGCCTCGATCGTTCCGGACAGCCTGCGGTCGCCGCGCGCGAGCACCGCTTCCACGAAGCTTGTCTTAGGATCGTGCACGCTGACGCTGATCTTTCGGCTCGTCAGCGAGTCGAGCAGAAGCTTGCGCTTGCGCGCAAACTCTTCCGCCGTGTTCGCCGCGCAAAACTCAAACGGCGTGAAGGGCTTCGGTATGAAACACGCGCAGCTGACGTTGACGCTGACCGATTTCCCCTTCTGCCGGTCGGGCATCGAATAATACAGGTCCACGATTCTCTGCGCGAGCGCCGCGATGCCGCGGATGTCGTCGTCTGTCTCGGTGGGCAAACCCATCATAAAATAGAGCTTGACAGCCGTGTAGCCGTTCTCAAAGGCGACCCGGCAGCCGCGCATGATCTCCTCCTCGGTGATGTTCTTGTTTATCACGTCGCGCAGACGCTGCGTGCCCGCCTCCGGCGCAAAGGTAAGGCCGCTTTTGCGCACCCGCGTCGTCTTCTGCACGAGCGCGTCGCTGAGCGTATCGATGCGCAGCGACGGCAGCGAGAGATTGACTTTTTCCTGCGGCGTCCATGTGAGCAGCTCGTCGAGCAGGGGCTCTATCTGCGGATGATCGCTCGTCGACAGGGAAAGCAATGACAGCTCGTCATAGCCGGTCGATTCACACAGCGCGTGCGCCTGCCGGTCGACGACGTCGGCACTTTTCGCGCGAAACGGACGGTAGATAAAGCCCGCCTGACAAAAGCGGCAGCCGCGCACACACCCGCGCAGCACCTCTACCGTCGCGCGGTCATGCACCGTTTCGATCATCGGCACCGGCAGCGTATCGGGATACGGCGATGTATCGAGGTTTGCAATAATACACTTACGAACTTGCTCCGGCACTGCGTCTGAGAGTCTCTCATACCGGTCGAGCGTCCCGTCCGGCTTATATGTAGGCTTATACAGCGACGGCACATATATGCCCTCGATGCCTGCGGCCGTCTCAAGCGTGCGCTTGCGCGGCCAGTTCTCTTTTTTCGCGCGCAGCAGCAGATCGCTCAGCTCCGGCAGATTCTCCTCCCCCTCCCCGAGCGAAAACATATCAAAGAAGTCCGCGACCGGTTCGGGGTTGCACGCGCACGGGCCGCCGCCGACAATGAACGGGTCCCCTTCGCCGCGCGCGGACGCATACAGCGGAATGCCCGCGAGCTCGAGCATATACGGGATATTTGTAAAGGACATCTCATATTGAAGCGTGAAGCCCACCGCGTCGAAAGATGAGAGCGGCGATTTCGTCTCCAGCGTGAACAGCGGCAGATGGTTGTCCCGCAGCGCCTTCGCCATATCCGGCCAGGGCGCATAGGCGCGCTCGCAGGCGATGTCGCTGCGCTTATTCAAAACATAGTACAGGATCTTAAGTCCGAGATGGGACATCCCGACCTCGTAGACGTCAGGAAAGCACAGCGCGAATCGCAGCGCAACGTCCTCTTTTTTCTTGACGACGCAGCCGCACTCCCCGCCGACATAACGCCCCGGTTTCTCCACCGAGCGCAATATTTTTTCCAGTGTATAATCCGGCATTTCTTCATTCCGTTTCAAAATATTTCTATATTATAATATCAAACTACGAACGATTTGTATATTCATTCTCGGAAAATCCACCGACGACAAGCAAGCCGCCCACGAGCAGCATATGCGGAGCCTGAAACCGCAGCAGAATATAAAATCCAAGTGAAGTGATCGCAAATACCGTGCAGCAGGACACCCACCGGCTTATACAAAACGCTTTTTCCGCACGGGTGCAGCGCAGCAGCAGGCACAGAAGGATCGCGCCGCCGTCGAGCGAGCGCACCGGCAGAAGATTGTAGACCGCGAGCAGAAGGTTGAGCGCATATTCCTCAGGACGCGCGAGCAACGCAAAAGCGCCCGCAAGCAGAAGATTTGCGGCGGGTCCGCTCGCGCTGATGAGCAGCTGTGCGCGCAGCGTGCGCAGCGAGGCGACCGACTGCAGCCGCAGTCGGCCCGCACACAGATCGATCGCCCGCACCCGTTCGCCGCAGACGGCCGCCGCCGCAATATGCGACAGCTCGTGCGCGAGCAGAAAAACAAGCCACCACACGCGCGTACGCCGCTCCAGCAGAAGCGACGCGCACACCGCCGCAGCGAACCAGATGGAAATTCTGACGCGCGCGCCGAACAGACGGAACTCAAGCATGGAACAGGCGCAGGAACGTGTCCTTTATGGGCTGTACGATCGCACGGACTTCATCGAGCGTCCAGACAGGCACCGCACGCATAGCGTCCGCATACTGCTGCCGAAGCAGCGCGAGTGCCTGCGGAAACAACAGCTTCAGCGCGATGAAGACGGCGAGCAGCGATGCCGCAAAAACGACCTGCGCCCGCAGCAGTGTCGATGTCGGCGCTTTTCTTTTCATGCGATCTCCTTTTGCAGATTGTATAGCTCCAGCCCGGCATAGGACGCCGTCTCCTGCGCCGGTAAAAACAGCGAATTGTATCTATAAAGCGAAATGCCTTTACACTTGTCGGACGCCCTGCATTGGGCATATTGTCCGGCAATGATATCAAAATTCTGCTGCCACTCCACGCTTCCGGTGCCGGCGAACAGGTCCTCTGTTCCCGCCTTGTAGAAGCTGAGCCCGGGGATCAGGTCGCAGGCCGTGCAGATCGATTCCCATTGGGAAAGCGTCGCCGCAAAGGGCATCGATTCATTTTCAAATCCAAAATATATCTGTGGGCTCACGTAATCCACATAGCCCTCGCTGCCGCACCACAGCGCCACATTCGCGTAGTGGCTGCTGTAATCGCGATCGATATTTGCGTCGGGACTCACGCCGAACAGCAGCGCTTCGTTTTTCTCCCTGACCGCAGCCCAGACCGCCGCCAACAGCTCGCTCACCGCCGTGCGGCGAAAATCCTCGAGCGACATGGTGCCCCCGTCCGCAAGGAATGCGGCGTATGTGTTTTCATCATAGGCCGCGTCGGTCGTCGGATAAAAGTAGTCGTCAAAGTGAATGCCGTCGACGTCGTAATTGTCGAGCAACTCACGCACGCCGCTGAGGATCAGCTCCTGCGCCGTTTTGTTTGCGGGATTGAGCGTGCGCGTATCTTCATATTCAATGACCGCAAGGCGATCCTTTTCCTTAATGGCGTCTACAAAGCGTGCGTACTCCTCATCGCCCGCGGCAGACAGACGATAAGGATTGACCCATGCGTGCACGGCGATGTTTCGTTCGTGCAGCTGCGCACAGAATGCGGAGAGATAGTCGATGTCTGCGTTATAGACGGAATAAACGGTACGCCCCGCATTCGGAAAAAGTGCAGAAGGGTACAAGGAGTCGCCGAAGGCGCGCACCTGCAAAAAGACATCCGTGGCGTTGATCTTCTGCAGATTATCGCACATCGCTGCAATGTTGGTTTGCAGCTGCGCGGCGTCGTCGCTGAGTATCTGCTGTAAATCGAGATAACTCACCCATACACAGCGCTTAAACGTCTCCGACGCCTGCGTCTCAGCCTGCTTTTCCCCGAGCAGAGCGAAACCAAAACCATCCTCGCCGCTTTGCGTGGAGGATGCGGCGTCCTGCGTCCCGGGAAACAAAGAGCAGCTGCAAAGGCAAGCGGCGCACAGTGTGACCGCGATCAGCTTTTTCATATATCCGCCTCTTTCATTTTCTGTTAAAGCATATTCGTGCGGACATGAATTTTTTCTTAAATCTGCCTTTGCGCACAAAAAAGCCGGCGCAATGCGCCGGCTTTTCAAAAATCTTTTTATTCCTCCGCGGCCTCGCGAAGCTCCTTCGCCTCGTCGACGACCTTCTGCTTGAGCATCTCGGGCAGCGGCTCATAGCGCGCAAACTCAACGGAATAATGCCCGCGCCCCTGGGTCGTCGAGCGCATGAACGTGGTAAAATCGTTCATCTCGGACATCGGAACCTCCGCTTCGACGAGCTGCAGCCCGTCCTCCGCCGGATTCATGCCGAGCACACGGCCGCGGCGCTTGTTTACCTCGCCCATCACGTCGCCGGTATTGGTGTCCGGAACATACGCCTTGAGCGTCCCGATGGGCTCGAGCAGAACGGGAGACGCCTTCGGCAGACCCTCCTTAAATGCAATGGATGCCGCCGTTTTAAACGCCATTTCAGAGGAGTCGACCGGATGGTAAGAACCATCGACAAGCGTCGCTTTGAGCCCTACGACGGGATAGCCGGCGATCACGCCGTGCTTCACGCAGTCGCGCAGACCCTTTTCGACCGCCGGGAAGAAGTTTTTCGGCACAGCGCCGCCGAATACCTTTTCCTCAAAAACCAGATCGTCGGAATCGCACGGCTCAAATTCGACCCATACGTCGCCGAACTGCCCGTGGCCGCCGGACTGCTTCTTGTGGCGACCCTGTACCTTGACCTTGCCGCGGACCGTCTCGCGGTATGCAACGCGCGGCGCCACGAGGTCGACCTCCACGCCAAACTTGGATTTCATCTTGTTGATAATAACATCAAGGTGCTGCTCGCCGAGCCCGGACAGCACCTGCTGACCCGTTTCCGCATTTATCGTGTATTTTATGGTGCGATCCTCATCGAGCAGCTTCTGCATCGCCGTGGAGACCTTACTTTCGTCTCCCTTTTTCCTGGAGTTCATCGCCATCGAAAAGCTCGGATGCGGGAACTCAATGGGCGTGACCCTAAATATCTTTCCGGGCAGGCAAAGTGTATCGCCCGTCTTGGCCTCCGGCAGCTTTGTGACCGCGCCGATATCGCCGGCGACAATCGCCTTGACATCCGTCTGCTTCTTGCCGCGCACGCTCAGCAGCTTGCCGGGGCGCTCCTGCTCACCGGTCGTCACATTGACATACGCGCCGTCCGACGTCATCGTGCCGGAGAGCACCTTCACATAGGACAGCTTTCCGACGAAAGGATCGGCGACGGTCTTGAAAACATACACGACCATGGGCCCGGCGGGGTCTGCTTTTAACGCAACTTCCTTGTCGTCCTTATCGGTCGCCTTGTACTCCACGTCGGCGGGCGACGGCAGCAGGTGAATCATTGCGTCAATCACAAGATCAAGGCCCTCGAGCGATACGCTGTCGCCGCACAGGACGGGCGACACGATGCCGGCCTTCACGCCGTCGCGGATGCCCTTGCTGATCTCCTCATGCGTAAACGTCTCGCCGCTGAAGAATTTCTCCATCAGCGCCTCGTCCGTCTCGGCGACCGCCTCGTTGAGCTCGTTGAGCAGCTCGTCTATATAACCGTTTGTATCGGGGATCTCCGTCTCGGTCGCTTTTCCTTCCGCATATGTATATGCCTTCATCTTCAGCAAATCGACATAGACCGTCGGCTTGCCCTCTGCGAGCACCGGCATGACGACCGGGCAGATACCCTCGCCGAATTCGTTTCTGAGGGACTCGAGGGCTTTCCTAAAGTCCGCGTGCTCCGTCGCCATCTTGTTGATGAAGAACATCTTGCCCTTTCCGTTCTTGTTGGCAAGCTTGATCGCCTTCGCCGTGCCGACCGCGGCGCCCGAGCGTGCGGAAACGACCGCGCAGACGGTTTCCGCAGCCATTACGCCCTCATAGCTGCCCAGCTCAAAGTCAAAAAGACCCGGCACATCGATCAGGTTGATGTGGCATCCGCTCGCGTCGAACGGCACGATAGATGCGGAGATCGAGGCCTTTCTCTTTATTTCTTCAGGATCGAAGTCGCTCACGGTATTACCATCTGCGACACTGCCGAGCCTGTCGGTGGTTTTCGTCAAAAATAAAAGAGCCTCCGTCAGCGACGTCTTGCCGCTCGAGCTGTGGCCCGCCAGCATGATGTTCCTGATTTTTTCCGGTGCATAGTCCATGGAAAGATTCCCCCTCAAAAATATGAACAAAATTTCAGCCTTAATAAAAATATTAACATATTGGCCCTGTGATTAAAAGGGTTTTTTGTCCAAATAAACGATCGGCGGGGATAGAATTCCCCGCCGATCTTTTGTCTATTTTTACTAAAGACGTTTTTATAGCCTGCGCGTAAACGTGCCGACCGCGCACACGACGAGCCATAGGAGCTGAAACAGCAGCGCATACAGCGGGCTGATCCCCCACGACGCGCCGAACAATGCGATGATGGCCGCAAAGACGCCGCCGACAAGCATGGAGACAAGCTCTACGTTCATCGCAAAGCCGACCGCGGAAGGCAGACGACGACTCGCGGAGATCCCGCTGATAAAGGATGTCAGCGAGCCGATGTGCGTATAGGAGGAAGGGGCGTGCGCGATGTAGGCCGTTTTCTTGGACAGCTCCGGCACATCGTCCTCGCGCACAACGGTGACCATGGATTTCGGTATGCCGTACATTTTGGATATCTTCGCTGCACTCAGATTGAAATCGCGCGTATGAACGACGACGTTGATCCCCTCTTCCTCCAGCAGCCGCAGCGCCTCGCCTACTTCTTCGTTCGGCGAATAGCTCATCACGAACATCGCGTACAGCTTGCCGCCGACGGCAAGATAGATCGCGTCGCGCGTGCTGGTCTTTGTGTAACGATTCTCATAGTCCCGCGAGGGAACATCAATGTCATGCACCGTCAGAAGGTCGCGCGTGCCGAGCAGGATGCGTTCCTTATCCACCCAGAAGCTGAAGCCGAGATCGCTCTCATATTCCACGTCGTCGACCTGATAGAGCATTTCCGTCTTGTTCTGGATGACGTTCAGAAACATATGCGCCATCGTGTCGCAGGACTGGATGATGACGGACGCAGCATAGAGGATCGCCTTGTCGACGCGTTCCTTCTCAAAGGTCTTGATCCCGTGCAGCATCACGTTGCTTTTTGGAAATATCTCGCGGCCCGTCAGCACCACGCAGTTCGCCTCGCAGATCTCATCCGCCGCACTGTATCCGGGCAGATAGCCGCCGCGCTTGGTGAGCTGACGCTGCGTATTCCCGATGGGCCATGCGGACGAAAACGTCGACAGAAAAGGCGTGCAAAGCGCCGCGGCAAGGGCCGCCGCCGCAATGCCGGCCACGAGGGAACCTTTCAGCAGGAAAGCGGCCGCACCCAGCAAAATGCTCAGGATCATGAGCACGCTCACGGCGAGCGATACGCTCTTGGTCGTCATGTCAAATTCAGCGGCGTGCTCATCAAAATTATCCGTGCTGCCAACGCGCCGCTTCAACAGCACCTGCGGTCTGCTGATGTCCAGTCCCCGCGTGATCTTGCGCGTAAAGGTCTGCTCGCCGAGCACACTGGAAGCGTAGCGCTCATCGCTGTCGATGACCTGCGCATAGGTATCGGCGACGCGGCGCGCATTGAGGTAATACCCCAGTCCCTGGCAAAACAGCGCCGCGCAAACCGCCACCGCGCTGAGCGCGCGCGGTTCCGCGCCCGCGGCCAGCAGCGCGACGATCTCTGCGAGCGCCAGAACGCAGCCGAAGCCCGTCATGGAAGCCGCATCCGCACGGAAAGCGAACAGATCGCCCAGCCCTCCGAAAACAGCGGATGCGTTGACAAGCATGACGCCCGCGCACAACAGGGCGTTGAAAAGATAATATACAAGCGAGCCTGACAGCGCGCCGGGCAGCGCGCCGAACTGCGCGAGCAGACTCAGCACAAGAAGGACCGCCGCAAGCACGCCGCTGACCGCCGCGCGAAAGCCGAAGCGACCCGCGTCGACGAGATAAGTCTCCAGCTGATCGCTCTCGTCCTGTACGGGTGCTTTCTTTTTTGCTTCGTCCGCGTCGTCCTCAAACACAAGGCCGCCCTTTACGCCGTTCTCCGCGTCGGAAAAAACAAAATCCTTGATGCGCCGCTGCTTTTTTGTCTTGTCGTCGATCGTCTGTCGGTCAATGACCACCGTGTTGCTGAAAAACTCGCGGAAGTTATCGTCAATATTATCCTTGACGTTTAAGATCCCCTTTTTCTGCACCTTGTTGGCGGCCGCGTCAAACAACGCCCCGCCTTCCTGCGGTATATCCGAAGCGGCGGCCGGCGTGCGCTGTTCTTCCGCATCAAAGAAAACCTGCTTCGGGATCTCTTCGGTAAAAAGCTCGTGTGTCTGCGCGTGCTTGTCCGCCGCCTCGTCCATCTCCTGTTCCAGCAAACCGGCCTGCGGCCCGGGCATGATATCTACGCCGCGCGTGATCGTCGGCGCGAGCATATTCTTATTGATCGGATCGTATTCCTCGTCCAGCGCCTTCTTGTCCTCTGTGCGCAGCGTATCGAGGATAGAACGTTTATCGTACTGCACCGTCGCGCGCTCGTACCCCGCCCGATCCTCTTCCTCCGCTTTTGGGGCGGCTGTTTTCTTTTTCTGATTTTTGATCCGGTCAAATTCGGCGTCAAAATCAAAGTCGTCCTGCGCAGCTTCCGTTTCCGCGCGCTGTTCCTTCCCGGTAGTTTGCGGCGCCTCCGACTCCTTTATATAAGATTCAAGCTGCAATTCCTTCGCGGCCTTTTCCCTGCGTTCGCGAATCTCCCTGAGCAGCTCTTCGATGGGTTCATTCCTGTCTTTTTCATCCATTGTTACCGCCTCCGTTCACTGCCGTTCTCTGACGGCGTATCTCATAGATGAGCACGCCCGCAGCGACTGACGCATTGAGCGAATTTACCATTCCGAACTGCGGGATGCGGACCGTTTTGTCGCACAGCTCGCGCAGCAAACGGGAAACCCCAAAGCCCTCCGAGCCGACGACGAGCGCGCAGGCCCCCGTCAGATCCACGCTGTAGCAGTCCTCGCCCGCGCCGTCCGCACAATAGCAAAAAACGCCGCGCTGCTTGAGCTCCCGCAGCGTGGACGCAAGATTGGACGCGCGCACGACCGGTATGTGGCTCGCCGCCCCAGCAGAGGCTCGGTGTACCGCCGCCGTGACGGTGCAGCCGCCGCGCTTCGGGATGATGACGCCATGAACGCCGGCGCACTCCGCCGTGCGCAGCATCGCGCCGAGGTTGTGCGGATCGCTGATATCATCCGCCATAAGAATAAAGGGCGCTTCTCCCCTTTGCGCCGCGAGGGCAAAAACATCATCGAGCTCGCTGTAGGTACACGCCGCGCACACAGCAGCCACGCCCTGGTGCCGGTCGCTGCCGCACATCCTGTCGAGCTTTACCGGCGGCACGTTCTTTATGACGGCTCCCTTTTCGCGCGCGAGCGATACAATATAGCCGACCGACTTGTCGTCCGTCCGGCAAACATACAGGGTATCAACGGCCGTCTGCGCCCGAAGCGCCTCCGTCACCGCGTTTTTTCCAAATATAAGCGTTGCATCCGCCTGCTGTTCTGTCTTTTCCACAATCGCTCCAAACTCATTCTACGGGTATGCTTTTGTAGAATTATAGCATATATCTATTTAAAAAAAAACACGAAGTCACAAAAAATAGAACAGCAGAAAAATCGCCGCGCAGGCAAGAAGCGCACTTAGGGCGATTTTTAGGTACATCCCTCTGATGCGCCTTACGCGGCACAGACCCGCGACATAACTCTGTGCGCTCTGCTTGCCGCGGATCGCGTTCGCGCTGCTGCCCGGCTTTAAAAAAACGATCACCTTTTCGATATCCTGATCCTCCGGATCGGTGATCTCAATGATCTTTTTGTTTATACCCCGCATGACGCCGTCTCCTTTTTGTCTTTTGAAAATATTCTTGCACGGACGGGTCTGTTTTATAACCGGTTCGAGGGAAATATGGTATACTTTCCGTAAAGAGGTATTATGCATATCGATTTGTTGAAAAGCCGGTTGAAGTTGTTGAAATCCTTCTATTTCTCCGACTCTTTCTTTAACAGAGCGATGCATATTCCGCGCCGGATATGCATTTTGCATTACCGGATGTTTAAATCACAGGGGGTCAGCACCGTTGGAAACACTTATTTTGCAGCTTCCCGGCTTTTCGGCGGAAGAGACCTTCTCTTGTGGCCAATGTTTTCGCTGGCGCAAAGCTGCCGACGGCGGCTACGACGGCTTTGTTGCGGCTGCACGCGTATGGGCGACGCCCGTCGCGCAGGGGCTGCGCCTTGAAAGCGAGCGTCCGCTCGACCCGGCGTTGATGGGCGGTTATTTTTGCGAGGACGTCGATTACAGCGAGCTTTTCCGCTGCTTTAAAGAGGATGAGATGCTCAGCCGCGCCATAGAGTACGCCCCCGGCATCCGCGTCCTGCGCCAGCCGCTGTTTGAAACGCTCCTGTCGTTTATTATCTCCCAGAATAACAACATTCCGCGCATCTCGGGCATTATTGAACGATTTTGTGATTGCTTCGGCGCTCCGTGCGGCGACCGCTGCGCCTTTCCGCAGCCGTACGCGCTCGCGGCGGCAGATGCTGACGCGCTGCGTCCGCTTCGCTGCGGCTTTCGGGAAAGATATCTGCTGGACGCCATCCGGTGTTTTTGCAGCGGGGAGATCGACGGGAATTCGCTGCGCTCGCTGCCGCTCGCGCAAGCGCGCGCGCAGCTCATGCGCATAAACGGCGTCGGCCCGAAGATCGCGGATTGCACGCTTTTGTTCGGCGCGGGTCGCTGGGACGCTTTTCCGCAGGACGTATGGATCAAGCGCATGATGAGCGAGTATTATCCGAACGGCCTGCCCGATTATATTCTCCCCTATGCCGGCATCGCGCAGCAATACCTGTTCCATTACGCGCGCACCTCCGGGCTCTTCTGCGAAAAACACAAGCAGCTTATATAAGGCTGCCGCCGCTGCGCGGGTGTTATGACAATAAGGAACGGCGGGCAATACTACTGCCCGCCGTTCCTTCCGCCGTTCCTTGCTTTTCTATTTGCTGCAAGCCTCAGCGCTGCACGCGGCCGGAGCCGTCGCCCTGCGCGAGCTTTTCGACCTCGTCGACGCTGACAAAGTTCATGTCGCCCTCGATGGAATGCTTGAGACAGCTCGCCGCCACGGCAAACTCCAGCGTATCCGCGTCGCTCTTGCCCGCGCGGATGCCGTAGATGAGTCCGGCACCGAAGCTGTCGCCGCCGCCGACGCGGTCGACGATGTGTACATTGTAGCTTTTTGAGAAGAAATATTCGCCGCCGCCATACAGCATCGCCGCCCAAACGTTGTCGTTCGCGGAGATGGAGCCGCGCAGCGTGATGGCGACCTTCTCGAAGCCGAAGGTGTCCGCAAGCTGCTTCGCGACCGACTTGTAGCCCTCGTGGTTGAGCTTGCCGGCGGCGATGTCCGTCTGCGCGGCTTCGATGCCGAACACATCCTTCGCGTCCTCTTCGTTGGCGATGCACACGTCGACGTACTGCGCGAGCTTTGTCATGCACGCGCGCGCCTCGTCCCGTGTCCACAGCTTTTTGCGATAGTTGAGGTCGCAGCTGATCTTCAAGCCGTGCGCCTTCGCCGCCTTGCAGGCCTGCTCGCAGATCTCCGGCAGATGACCGCCGAGCGCCGGTGTGATGCCGGTGAAGTGGAACCAGTCCGCGCCCTCGAAGATCGCGTCCCAGTCAAAATCCGTCGGCAGCGCCTCGGCAATGGCCGAGTGCGCGCGGTCATAGATGACCTTGGAGGCGCGCTGTGACGCGCCTTTTTCGATGAAATAGATACCGACGCGGTCACCGCCGCGCGTGATGAAGCGGGTGTCCACGCCGAAGCGGCGCAGCGCGTTCACCGCGCCCTGCCCGATCTCGTGCTTCGGCAGCTTCGTGACAAACGCGACGTCCGTATCGTAATTTGCGAGCGACACGGCGACGTTTGCTTCCCCGCCGCCGTACAGCGCCTCATAATGATCGCACTGCACAAAACGGTAATAGTTGTCCGGCTGCAAGCGCAGCATGATCTCTCCGAAAGTGACTACCCTGGCCATATTGCACCCCGCTTATTTATTGACGATGTGAACGGCAAAGCCGCAGATCTCATCCTGCAGATAGGCGACCTTCATCCGGCCCTTGTCGTCCTTCGAGATCGTGGACTCATTAAAAGCATAGCCTCTGGATTTGAGGAACGCGTATGCGCGGTCGACAGAATTGACGCCGATGGCGATGTGGCCGTGAGCGCCGAGGTACGGCGTCTTCATCAGCTCGACCATCTTGCCCGCAAACACAGAGCTCGCGCCGTCCTTCGCTTCAAGACCCAGCAGCGCGCAGAACTTTTGCGCGCCCTCGGCCGCCTGCTTGTCGTCCGCGCAGTTGATGCCAATGTGCACGAGCTGGAAGCCGAGCATCTTGCGGACGGCCTCCTCGCACATTTTCGTGATCTCATCGAATTTCTTCGCCTTGATGAGATCCGCCTTGACCATCCACGAGCCGCCGACGGCGATGATCTTGTCGCTCGCGAGATACTCGAGGAAGTTATCGGGATTGATGCCGCCCGTGGGCATGAACCGGACCGTCGTATACGGGCCGCACAGCGCCTTGATCATGGACAGGCCGCCCGACTGCTCCGCCGGGAAGAACTTGAGGTCGGTGAGCCCGAGCTCCAGCGCGCGCTCGACGTCGCTCGGATTGCTGCAGCCCGGAACGATGGGCACGCCCTGCTCAATGGCGTAGCGGACGATCTTCTCGTTGAAGCCCGGAGAAACAAGGAACTTTGCGCCCGCGCCGATGGCGCGCTTCGCCTGATCGATGGTGAGCACCGTCCCCGCGCCCGCGAGCATATCCGGCACTTCCTTCACGATATTTTTGATCGCCTGCTCCGCGGCGTCGGTGCGGAAGGTGACCTCGGCGCAGCCGATGCCGCCCGCGAGCAGCGCCTTTGCAAGCGGCACGGCGTCCGCCGGATCGTCGAGCTTTATAACCGGCACGATGCCGATATCGGAAAGGCGCTTTGTGATGTCGTTCATAAGTGAAATCCTCTTTCTGTCGTTATGTTTTGGAACCGGTTTCTAATTTTGCGGTTATCTGCGAAGCTCTTTTACTTTATATAATACATATTTCTCAATTATTTGCAAGTTCAAAAGCGGCAGAAAATACTATCTTTGAAATGGTATCGGTTTCAATATAAATGTGCTATACTGTTCTTACTCAGGAGGTAGACTTATATGGGAGCGAAAGACAAAATAACGATCAACGACGTTGCGAAAGCGGCGGGCGTATCCAAGACGACTGTGTCGCGCTATATCAACGGGCGGTACGAGCTGATGAGCGAAAAAACGCGCGCGCGCGTCGCGTCGGTCATCGAGCTGTCGCACTACCGCCCGAGCGACATCGCGCGCAGCCTGAAAAACCGACGTTCTATGTGCATCGGCGTGCTCATCGCCGACATCTCCTCCCCCTACTCCTCGACCCTCGTCCATGCCGTCAGCAACACGCTGACCGAGGCAGGTTATATTCCGCTGTTCATCGCCACCAACAACGATTACGCGCGGGAAAAGGACGCCGTTTCCTTTTTGCTCGCGCGCTCGGTGGACGGGCTGATCGTCAACACGACGTCGGCGGTGAACCCGCTGCTCATCAGCGTCGCGAACGAGGGCGTGCCCGTGGTGCTGTGCGACCGCGAGATCCGGGACTATCGGTTCGAATCGGTCGTGATGGACAATGCGGCCATCATGGACGGGGTCCTGCGGCATTTAAAAGAGGAGGGCTACGCGGACGTTCTGTTCATCTCCCAGACCCATTGGGAGAATGTCTCCTCCCGCCGGCAGCGGCAGCGCGGCTATCTCGACGGTATGCGGAAATATTTTGGGGTCGCGGACGCGCGGGAGCGCATCGGTTATGTGGACCCGGCGGACGACGACAGCGCACGGCACGTATTGGAAACGCTTGTCGCCGCCGCGCACGATCGGTCGGACGGCGTCCCCGCGGTCATCGCGGTCAACAACGTGACGACGATGCTGCTGCTCAACGCCGCGCGCGCTGCCGGCTGGCAGATGCCCACGGGCATCGGGCTTTGCGGCTGCGACGATTGGGGCTGGGGCGCGCAGATGAGCTGGACGCAGATCCCCGACCCCGCGGTGACGACCTATCGGCTCGACGCGTATGAGGTCGGCCGTCAGTCCGCGCTGTCGCTGCTCACGCGCATACGTGAACCGGACGCGCCAAGGCAGTTCAAATGCCTGCCGATGGAGCTTTGCGTGCGTGGCTCGACAATGCTCCATGATGCAGCGGCGCCCCGGCCGTAGAATCCGCGCCGCGGGCGGTTTTTGAACCCCTCGCTTCGCGTGGGGTTCTGCGCTGAAACACAATAAATAAATATCCCCCGGCGAAGCCGGGGGTATTTCATATGCGGGCATAGCCCTATGTTACCAGCAGCGCCCAAATAGGCGCATATGCGGTCTGACACTTGCATAGAGATTTACTTGCGACCCGTAAACGGGTCTATCGTGTCCTTAATCGATATCTGTTCTCCAAGCTTATCTTCTTCAAGTTGGTTCTTGATGTATTCCGCTATCTTCTGTGTGTTCTTACCTGCTGTATCTACATAATAGCCTCTGCACCAAAACTCTCTGTTTCTATATTTGTACTTCAGTTCTCCGAACTGTTCGTATAGCATCAGACTGCTCTTCCCTTTGAGGTATCCTACGAATCCTGATACACTCTGCTTCGGTGCGATTTCTACAAGCATATGCACATGGTCTGGGCACACCTCCGCTTCTATTATCTTTATGCCCTTCCACTCACAAAGTCGCCTTAGGATTTTTCCTATTGCCTCTCTTTTTTCGCCGTAAAATACCTTCCGCCTGTACTTTGGCACAAATACTATGTGGTATTTGCTGTTCCATTTCGTGTGTGCTAAACTATTGATGTCATTCACTGGAATGTCCTCTTTTGATGTTTCCTTTGCAGTTGCCAGACCGCAAAGTCTATTCTACATCAAAAGGAGTTTCCTTTTCGCTTCATACCTTTAAGGCCTTTTGAACCCCCAGCCCAGCTGGGGGTTTTCGATTACAAAAAGGGATGGAGCCATGGCTCCATCCCTTTTTGCAGCGCTCTATGTGTCTAATTTATAGTAATACAGTAAGTCTGCGCGCGTGTCATATACGGCAACCGCGAAATTAAATGATGCTCTGTCAAAAAAACCCGTGTCACTATCACTGTGACGATCTATGAATAACCAGTACCCGCTATCGATGATCGGAATTACAGGCTGTCCCTCATCGGATGATACAAGCGGACCAGAGCCGCCTGAGCCGTAGATTGCCTCCTGCGGAATACCCGACATTGGGAGCGGCTGCCATTCTTCAGAATTCATCAGCTCAAGAGCAAGCTTCTCGGCAGCCCTTTCTCCAAATAACACGACAACATACGTCTCCCCGTCCCCGTGAAAGCCACCGTGGGAATCGGATTCGGTTATCACGGTGCCTGCACCAACATCCGCGCCCAAGACAGACGAAAGCTCTCCGAGCGGGTCGCGTTGCCCGCAGGCGCTCAGCGCTCCCACCAGACACATCATCAGCACCGATAAAAAGATATATTTCGAATGCTTCACTTCTTGCTCCTTCATTTCTGCGAATTTCTCGCGTGCGAGGTCGTTCTCTGTTGGTTGTTGAGATGCACGGTAACGGCTTCGATCAGAATGGCTGACAGCATCTGCCGGGATACTTCTCCTATTCGCAGACGTCCTGCGAAAACGGAATTGTTACAGCGCAGACCAGTTTATAGTCAGAAGCCACGTACTCCTGCGGATTTTTAAAGCCGTAATCCGGAGCATAGTTCCTCAGCGAGCCCCCGACCGAATAAGCCCAAATCGCAACCGGTATCTCGACCCCACACTCGATCTCGACTTGCTCCGACAGGAAGTATGCGGAGTATCCCATGTCTTCGAAATGATTGACAAGGGGGACAGAATGAACCGCAGCGCTCATGGAATCCGCTGTTTGAACTGCCGTCCTCAGATGAGCCTCATCGCCGCCGGAGATGACAAACCTGGCGCGGCCGCCTTCAATTGAATGTGCGGCGCCGTTGCCGAGCGATTTCCACGCTCCGGCATCAAGCTCATAAACGTTGACCATCATCGACTTCACCGCGTCATCGACATAAATATCGAAAAAACGAAAATCGCTGCCTGAATACATCAGGTTGAGGATGTTCTCCTCATCCTCTGTGAGCCTTGCCTGCGGATAGACATCGTCTTCTGAAGCGAGCCCTCTGATGAACAGGACGTGAGAGACAGGGCCAGAACGATAAGGAACATCCAAACACTGTTAGCTTTCATATTGCTCCATTCTTTAAGCGTAGTAGGTAATCCATTTTGCAAAGATACGGGTCGATCACGTCAATTCTCCCTGAGACGCCGCTGTGCTCTTTTCCCAGCTTTGACGACATTCCATTCCCTTCCCGTTTTCTCACTCAAAAAAGCTTCGAATTCCGCTGTATCTCCGCAGACAAAGCTGCAGCGGGGCAGCACATAGGCGTGGCGCCTGTCGTTGCACAGAAAATATCTGTCCTTATACCTCAGAATGGACTCCAGCGCGGCATAGGGTATCATGGACTTTCCCTTTTTACAGTCGATGAAAAAACAGTCTTCGCGAAAAATATATCGAATCTCACCCATATTCCGGACGGTCAAGCGCTTACTTTGAAGCGCATTCGCATAATGATAAAAAACAGACAGCAGCAGAAAAATTACACCCATCAAAAGAATGTACAGCCAATCCCAAACGAATCCGTCACCGACCAAAAAGAGAAGAGAAATTGCTGAAAAGATACTCCCTGCGATAAACAGGAACAACCGAACAAAGCGGGCGGACCATCTGCGGTAGGTTTTTGCAAACACTCTGTTCAATGCCAGATAATCCTGATACTCATATCGCGTCGACGCCTCAAACATATTCGCCGCATTCTCCGCTTCTCCGCCTGGGATCGCGGTTTTGTTTTCGGAGCGCGTTTCCAGTTCTTTTATCCCGCTTTGCAGATCATCCCGGACCACAATTGCTTCTTCCGATTTCATGAGCTTTTCCTCCTGCTGTTTGCACGTTTTCAGCCATTTGTTTAAAAACTTCCGCTTCGAAAACGGCCCGTTGTCAACAGGCATCCTTCTGAAGCGTGTTGAATCCATAGTATAAGAGCATCCTGTAAACAATATCAATTTGAGATTAAGATTTGTAAATTGAACGGCGGCTGCAATCAGACCCCTGCGCTCGAGCAGCAGCTGTCGTCATCTATACATGGGCGATTCAATGCATGATCTGACACAAACTGCTCATTTTGAATATTTCGCGCCCTTCCCCCGGCTTGGATTCAAGGCGCTATACAAAGCCGTTTTGAAAGCGCATATTCTCCGATTCCTCGAAGAAAAGCAATAATGCGAACCCATGTCCTTTCGGAACTTGCTTTTCCTTTGCTGCATCTGCGCGGGCTCCATGCCCCCAAGGCCGAAAAAAACCCGGTCGGCATCCTCTCGGATAACCGACCGGGTCTTTTTCATTCATCGGGAGAGCACGGAATAAGCAACATCCGCCATAGGAAAGCATTTGTACACAAGATGCCTCTTTGCAGCGTTCTGAACGCATATAAGACGCTGCTATCCGGCTTACACTCAGCGCGCCATTTTATAGATTTCCATTATATCAGCTTTAGAAAGCTGATATACCGCTCCCGCAGGCGTGACATTTATAGCATCTTTTGGGGCCGAACAAAACTTCAAAATTGTTATCTTATCCATGCATTTGTGTTATAATTAAAACAATTTTCTTCAGGACTTGGAATATTTTTGTGCGATTTAACCAACGCCGACATGGAGAAACCCGAACCAATGAATTGGATGCGGACCGGGATTTCGTCCGGCAAACCGCGGCTTGCGCTGTTGTGTCCTCCGGATCGGTTTGCTATAATGGAGCAAAGATTGGAGGAGCAGAGTATGAAACTTGCCGAAGCACTGCAGGAGCGGGCAGACATAAACCGCAGCATCGAGCAGCTGAAAGGCCGCCTGAACAACAACGCATTGGTGCAGGACGGAGAGGAAGCCGCTGAAAATCCAGAGAAATTAAAACAGGAGCTTGATGCCTCCATTGAGCGTCTGGCGTATCTTATTTTTCATATTAATATGACAAATTGTGCGGCCGAGGTCGGCGGAAGGAGCTTGACGCAGCTCATCGCGGAAAAGGATGCGCTTTCGCTCAAGATCTGCGCGTATAAAGAGATTGTCAATACCGGAAGCCAGACGTCTTACCGCGCAAGAAATACCGAAATAAAGATCAAGCCGGCGATCAGCGTTCGGGATTGGCAAGCGCAGATAGACGCAATGTCCAAAGAACTGCGCGTGCTCGACAACAAGCTGCAGGAGAGCAACTGGAACACGGACCTGGTAGAATAAACGCAGCTGGTAGCGGAAACAGGGTGTATGTCGCGCGGCGACAGCGCAAGTCGCATCATGGCGAGCCGTAGGGCAGGCAAGAGGTTCGAATCCTTGAGGATCGTTACGCCCCGACTGCGCACACAGGCATAGTGACAAGAAATCGTTATTACCCGACATAAGCTGTTGCCGCGAGGGTGGGAATGGGGATATTCCCGAACCGCTTCCGATTGAAGAAAAATAAAAAAGCGAGAGAACGGTAAGCCGACGGCCCGCCGTTCCTCGCTTTTTTATTGCGCAGAGCGTTACGCTCTGGGGATTTTGTTCAGCTGTTCGTTCAGCGACAGCAGCTGTTCTTTTGTAAGCTCAACACCCGCCGTTCCCGCCATATTGGTAAGACGCAGCACGGTGAAGCCGCCCATCATCGCCATCATGCTGCTGTTCAACTGGAAGCCTGCGGCTGCTTTTTGTGCACCGCCGGCCGTCATCTTTTTGAAAAAGCTCTCAAAAAGCGCGCGGCCCTGCGGAGCCTTCATGATGTCCTTGAGCTTGTCGTTCAGAGAATAATAGCCCTCCGGCGCCGTGACGTCAAACCAGTTGAGCAGTGCGCCCGCTTCCCTCAGGCGATAGTCCTCGTTGAACTTTTTTACCTTTCGAAGGGCGCTTTCGTCCTTACAGTCTCCCGCTACGGCGAGAAGTCCGCTCTTTCCGACATTGGGCACATCGAAATAGAAGAACATCCTTCCCGATTGCCTGCCGAGACTTCTTCCGTTCACAAACAGCTCCACCTCGGGCTGATTCGAGTAAACGGTGACCTTCGTCACGTCCTCGACTCTGTCGGTGTAGCGCTTTCCGCAGATATGCACGAAGGGCTCGTCGCTCAGCCACGCCTTGTACGCATAGAAGGCGTCCTTTTTGTATTTTCTGTCGAAGGTAACAAGCCCCTTGTGGTTCATGCCGTTTTCGCCGCCCTCGCTCCGGGCGTCGGCGCCGAAATCGAACATATTCCACACATGCGTCGCCCAAAGATACGGGCGCGCGTCGATCTGACGGATCATCTGCTCATGGTACAGCGCCTGATACTCCTCCGTGTAATCGCCCTGTACGGGGTCGGACGTATGCCAGTTGAGCGCCTCGGCGCCGTATTCGCTGATGCCGATGGGGCGCTTCGGAAAGGTCTTGTGAAATTCATCGAACCACGGTCCGTTCATCTCAACCTCACCGCCGTACCAGCCGAAATAGTGGTTGTAGGACACGACGTCCGATATCTGCACATAGGGGGAATGGATATCGCACATGGTGATGACGGCGAGCGTCGTCGGCCGCGTCTTGTCGAGCGAATGACAAAGATCGTTCAGCACGCGGTGGTTTTCGAGCAGATCCGGATCCTTGTCTCCCCCCATCGTGATCTCGTTTGAAAGCCCCCACACGACGATGGACGGGTGATTGTAGTTTTGCTTCACAAGCTCCGTCATCTGGCTCACGGTGTTTTCGCGTCCGTTCGGAAGATGGGAGGATATATAGGGTATTTCCGCCCAGACGATCAGGCCGCACGCGTCGCACATATCGTAGAAGTCCTGCGAATGCTGATAGTGCGCGAGGCGGACCGTGGTCGCGCCCATTTCGCAGATCAGCTCGATGTCCCGCTTGTGGTGCTCACGCTCCAGCGCGTTGCCGATCCCCTTCCAGTCCTGATGGCGCGCGACGCCCCGAAGCGGATACGCCTCCCCGTTGAGGATGAAGCCCTTCTCCGGGTCGATCGTGTAGGCGCGGCAGCCGAAGCGCGTCTGCACGCAATCGAGCTCCTCGCCGTTTTCCATCAGCTGCGCCTTTGCCGTATAAAGATACGGGTCGCGGCGTCCGTTCCAAAGGCGGACATTCTCAAGCGACACATCGATCGCGGTTTCTTCGACCGGAAAAATCTTATCGAAAACCGTCTTATCCTCCGCGTCCAGGATGGTATAGCGGAGCGTCTGCCCCCGTTTTGCGCCGCAAAGCAGGACGCTGAGATTGATATTTGCGTTCTTCCCTGTGATCGTCGGGGTCACAAAGAGGCCGCTGCTGCCGAAATCGTCAAGCGCAAAGTGGGACGCGGGCACACAGATCAGATTTATGCCTCTGTAAAGCCCACCGTAAAAGGTGAAATCGGCCATCTGCGGATATACATGGTCGTTTGCGCTGTTGTCCACGTCGAGCTCGATCAGCGTTTTATCCGTCAGCGCCCCCGTCAGGTCCGCCCTCCACGCGGAGTAACCGCCGTCATGGTGCGCTGCCCGGCTCCCGTTGACCGAGAGATCCGCGGAAGAATTTGCCGCCGGCACCTCCAGATAGACGCGCTCGCAAGCGGGAAGCTCCGATTTCTTTATCGTCCGGCTGTAACGGCACACGCCGCGGTAATAATCATTCCCTCCGTCCTGCCCGTCCGCGGCATTCCACGTATGCGGCAGCTTGACCTTCTGGGGATGCTTTCCGTCCTTTGAAAAGCTCCATCCGTCGTTTAATCTTATAACTGTTCTCATCTGAGCTTCCTTTCGTCGATCTTTATGCCGGGACCGCCCCGGTTACTCCGCGCTTTTCACTGCCGTGTGCCGCGTATTCAGCTCGGCGTTCATCTTCGCCAGCGTCTTTTTGTCAATATTATAAATGAACGTGAGGGATACGAATTCGACCACCGCCGAGAAAAGGTAGAGCGCCGCGACGAGATAACGCATATTGAGCGCGACGGCGGCGGTCTGAGCGCCCCCGTTGGCCTCAACATATCCGAGCGCCACCATAATGACGAGCACGAGCGACGGTCCCAGTCCCTGCGCGAGCTTGCGGAAGAAGGAATGAAGAGAATACACCGTTCCCTCCTCGGCGACGCCGAAGCGCCACTGGTTATAGTCGATGGCGTCCGCCATAAGCGACCAGCTTACGCAGGAGTATACGCCAAGGCCCAGGCTGTTGACAAGCTGGCACACCACATAGATCGCGATCCCCGCTGTGTTGGCCTGTATCGGGAGCACGACCATAAGCAGGCACGCCGCAACGCTGCAAAGCGAACCGTATACGCAGATCTCCTTTTTTCCGTACTTTGTGCTCATTTTGCGGATGATCGGCACGAAGATGAGCATGGGAAGCATGGCGAACAGCGATACTACGCCGGATATTTGAACGTTTTTGAAATACGATTGAAACAAAACCGTGACGGCCGCCGCGCCGCCCTGCATACCGAGAAACATTCCCATCGCCGCAAGGGTCGCACCGACGGCGGCGCGGTTCTTAAGGAAGTTGCCCATCGCCTTGAGAACGTTGAATTTCGGCGCGTCCTCCTTGACGTTCACGTCATCCTCCACGCGCTCGACAGAGTTGCGCAGCATGAACTGGAAGGAGACAAAGCCGATGACGCCCATGATGAGGGCGATAAGGAAAACGCGGGTCCCGACTATATTCTGGCCTGCGTCGTAGATCAGAATGGGTATGAGGACCATCGTCAGAATGTTTCCGGCAAGGGCGCCGATGCTTCTCCATGTCGAAAGCGAGGCGCGCTCGCCGGGATCCGACGTTATGCGCGAGAGGAAGGCGCCGTACGGAACATTGGCCACGGTGTAAAAGGCGTCCCAGATAACATAGCCGCCGATAAAGAGTACGTTTTTGGCCAGCGCGGAAGCGTTGGGGAGCGGAATAAAGCACAGCGCTCCCGAAAAAATCAGGCCGATGGAACCGACCAAAATGTAGGTCTTGAATTTTCCCAGCCTGTACTTGCGTCGGTCGGCGTCCACGACCGCGCCGATGAGCGGGTCGTTGATGGCGTCCCATACCTGTACGATCAGCAGAAGCGCCGCGTAAAGCAATGAGTTCATGCCCATGAACTGTGTCCAGAAGATAACGAGCGTCCCCTTGAGCGCAAAGCTCATATTGCACCCGAAATCGCCGGCAGCGTAAGCGAGGTTGTCCCGCATACCGAACGGGCGCAGACCATTATGATCCCCTGTTTTCATCCCTTCAGTTCCTCCTGTCGCTTTCTTTTTTGGAAAATACAGACATTAAGTGTTAACAATCTTCTGCTTTTATAGTATAATCTGACTGAGAACGCACCGTGAGTAATATTTTTGGCAATAGTAGAAACTTGTTTGCCTGTTTTAAGAATCGGAGGAGACGGTGATGTCCGGCAGATTTGAAAGAGAGTTTTCCTTTGAAGAGAAGCTGTTGAAGAACAAGGGCATCCAGACGCTTCGCGTCGCAAGGGGCGAAACCGCGGAGTTCGATCACGGCCTGCGCAGAATGCTTCACGTTTCATCACAATACAATTCATCTTTCGACGTCATACGGGAAAAAACGCTGTACTACGCCTGCGACGCGCTGGCGTGCTGCTATTGTTTTCTTAAAATGCCCGACGCAGACGTCGTTTTTTTGGTCGGGCCTTATCTCGGCGACCGGATGGACGACAATGAGATCATGGCGCTGCTGGAGCGGCAGCATCTGTCCCCCGCGCTGCTGCCCTCGCTGCGGCTCTACTATTCAAGCCTGTGCGCGGCCGACAACGCCGGCGTGATGGATGTTCTGATGGGGACCCTTGCGGACACGATCTGGGAAAGCGCCGACGGCTATGAGATAATCCGCACAGATATGGATGAGCTGTTGACGGAAGCCGCCGCGCCGCAGTACGCGAATGCGGCCGATGCATTCAACGCTCAAATGCTGGAAAAAAGATATGAGCAGGAAGGCCTTCTGATCCAGTTTGTATCCAAGGGCATGACCCGAAGCGCCCTGAAGCTTATAGCGGGCGCTCATCAGAATGCCGTCGAACAGCGCGTTGCCGACCCGATAAGAAATTCGAAAAATTATGCCATCATACTCAACACGCTGCTGCGAAAGGCGGCGCAGCAGGGGGGCGTTCACCCCCTGTACATAGACAGGATTTCCTCGGAATACGCCCGCAGGATAGAAACAGTGCACACCGCGTCAGAGATGGTCAGAACGACCGAAGCTATGGTCGAGGGCTACTGCACGCTTGTTCGGGAACGAACTCTGGCACAGTATTCCCCCCTTGTCCGGCGTGTTATTCTGCGCATAGATGCCGATCTGACCGCAGACCTGAGTCTTTCGGCGCACGCCAGGGCGCTCAGCGTGAACGCAAGCTATCTTTCGGACCGTTTCAGCAAAGAGACCGGTATGCCGCTTACAGAGTATGTCGTCCGCAGTCGCGTCAAGCACGCCGTATATTTGCTCGGCGCGACGGATATGCAGATCCAAACGATCGCGCAATACTGCGGGATGACAGATTCGAATTATTTCACAAAGGTCTTTAAAAAGGTCACCGGCAAAACTCCCCTTCAGATGCGCGCGGGGCGCAAACAGCGCGCAGCCGGATAAGGACGCAATGGGATGCGCCGGACAGCGGATGCCGCGCGTCACCGGAGACGTTCCGCCGGGGGCGCGGTCGACTTTTTATTATAAGCTCTCCTTGAAGATTTCGGCCATTGCGGACTTGTCCGGCGCTTTGTAGCCGCCGGGCCGCACGATGGTGCTCTCGACCAGTCCGTCGATCATGCCTGCGTTTGCGCCGAGATCCGTGATGTTCATCACAAGACCCAGCTCGCGCATCCACGCCTCCAGCGCGGCGAGTCCTTCCCGCGCGATCGCATCGTCGGTCTTGCCCGCCGCGTCAACGCCCCAGACATTCACGGCAAAGCGCTTGAACTTGGCAAGGCCATAGGGCAGAATGTACCGGTAATACGACAGCGAAACGGCGGCGAGGGTCATGCCGTGGGTCGCGTCGGTGTAGGCGCCGACCGCCTGCCCCAGCATATGCACCATCCAGTCGGTGCTCTTGCCCTTGGCGACGAGCGTGTTCAGCGCCCAGGTGGCCGTCCACATCAGGTTGCTGCGGGCCTCATAATTCTGCGGGTCCTTGTTTGCGATGCTGCCGGAATGGACGACCGACCGCATCAGTCCCTCGCTGATATAGTCGCTGGTGTTGTCGTCCGTGCCGGAAAAATACTGCTCGCAGATGTGGTTGAAGATATCGTAGACGCCGGAGACCATCTGATAGTGCGGCAGCGTGAGCGTGTATTTCGGATTTAGGATGGAGAAGCGCGGCATGATCTTTTCATCCGCGAAAACGTGACCTATCTTGAGCTTTGCGTCCGGATTCGTGATGACCGCGCCCGCGTTCATCTCGGAGCCCGTGCCCACCATCGTCAGCACGCAACCCACCGGAAGCGTCTCGCAAGCCGGCTCCTCGAATTTGAGGTAGTATTTCTCCCACGGGTCGCCGTCGCAGTTGACCGACACGGACAGCGCCTTTGCGTAGTCGCAGCAGGAGCCGCCGCCCACGGCGAGGATCAGGTCGGTTTCTTGCGTGCGGGCGACCCCGACGCCCTCGCGGAGCTTTTCCACCGTGGGGTTCGGCATGACGCCCGCTACCTCCGCCACGCTTTTGCCGCAGCGGGTCAGAACGGCCATGACCTCGTCATATATTCCGTTCCTTTTGATGGAACCGCCGCCGTAGACCAGCAGCACATTTTCGCCGTATTTTTTTAGTTCGCCCTCCAAATATGTGAGCGAATCATCCCCGAAGTAGAGCTTTGTGGGATTGCAGTAAGTGAAATTACCAAGCATTTTTTGTTTCTCCTTTATGGTTTTAGTTCGCAGATCCGTCCTGGTTTGCTTTTTTCACGAGCAGAGAACCCTGCGCTCCGCGTCAAAAGCGCGGCGTTGATCCGACGCACACTCCTGCTGCATGACGGAGAGACGTCGGGCGCGCGATTTCACGCTCTGACTGAGCGCAGGAAGCGATTCCCCTGCGCCTTGCCGAAGCCGGTCAGGTCCTCCGCTTGCATTGCTTCCAAATTCAGAGTAGCATTAACCTTGAGGTTAAAGTCAATATCTTTTTAAAAATCTTTTCCGGAGGCAATTGAATGTCTTATACGATCAAAGAGGCCGCCGAGCTCATGAATGTGACGCCGGTGACCCTGCGCTATTATGATAAGCAGGGGCTGCTTCCCTTCATGGAACGGAAGAAATCCGGCTACCGGGTTTTTTCCGAAAATGATATCCAGCTGCTGCACGTCATCGAATGCCTGAAGAAAACCGGTATGCCGATCAAGGACATCCGCCAGTTCACCGACTGGCTGCGCCAAGGCGACAGCACCCTGCGGGAGCGGTATGCTATGTTTTTGGAGCGCAAGCGGGCGGTAGAAGCGCAGATGGCCGAGCTGGAAAATACGCTGGATTTCATCGACTACAAGTGCCGGTACTATGAGACCGCCATTGAAGCCGGGACAGAGCGGATCCACCTTGAGCCGGATAATGGCGGGGAGTTCCCGTGCGCGCCGTGAGGTGCGCTTGAAAACAACGAAGCCGAAAAAGGATCGGGCCCGGCGAACGCCGGACCCGATCCTTTTGACCTTTCCGGTGCTTGTGTCGGTCCTGAAATGATCTCGGTTATGTGGGTCGGATACCCCGCCGCGCGTCCCTGCGGCTGCCCCTTGCGGCAGGGAAGCCTGCGGACGTGCCGAAATCACGCTCACAGATATTCGGCCAGCGTCTCGTAGAGCTTCTGCGGCTCCACCGGCTTTGGAAGATGGGCGTTCATGCCCGCGTCGAGGCTCTTTTGAACGTCCTCCTCAAAGGCGTTGGCGCTCATGGCAATGATCGGGAGGGTCTTTGCATCCGGCCGGTCCAGCGCGCGGATTGCCTGCGCCGCGCCCAGCCCGTCCAGCTCCGGCATACGGATATCCATGAGCACCGCCCCATAGGTCCCCGGCGCGGAGCTCTCGACGCGTTCCACCGCGATTTTTCCGTTTTCCGCGCAGTCCACGATGCAGCCGACTTTTTCAAGGAGCTTCTGCGCGATGACCGTGTTGAGGTGGTTGTCCTCGCACAGAAGGACGCGGACCCCCTTCAGCTTCCCGATCGCCGCTTCTGGCCGGCGCTTTGCTTTCGGCGCCTCTCCCTTGTACAGACGATACATATACGGAAAAACGATCGTGAATTTCGAGCCGACGCCCAGCTTGCTTTCAACCGTGATGTCGCCGCCCATAGCCTGCGCCGTCTGCCACGCGAGAGAAAGTCCGAGACCCGTGCCCTGCACCGTGTCGGAATAGATGTTGTGCTCCTGAGCAAAAGGGGTAAAGACGCGCGTCAGGAATTCCTCGCTCATGCCGCAGCCGTTGTCCTCTACGGTGACCAGGTCGACCGACGATTTCCCGTCGTGACTCCTGTTTTTGAACGACAGGCGGATCCGACCTCCCTCGCCGGTGAACTTGCAGGCGTTGTTCAGAAGATTCATCAGCATCCGCTGGGTCTTCAGGACGTCCACATAGTACTCAAACTTCCCGATGCGATCCAGCGCGGGCGTCTCGAAGACGATGTGCTTCGCTTCCGCGGCGGGTCGGATCATTTCGATGCACGGATCGAGCACGTCCAGAGGGGATACCCACTGGCACTCCAGCGTGAATCTCCCGCTTTCGATCCTGCTCATATCCAGGATGTCGTTGAGGATGCTCAGCAGGTATTCGCTCGAATTCCGGATGCTCTGCAGGCTCTCCTTGATTCTGGGGCCGTTCGCCTCGTCCTGCGCGAGCTCTGTCATGCCGATGATCGCGTTGATGGGCGTGCGGATCTCATGGCTCATGTTGGACAGGAAGGTCGTCTTGGCGCGATTGGCGGCTGTGGCGTCGTCCAGCGCCCTTTGCATCGTGCGCTTCTGCTCTTGTTCCTCCTCATACAGGTCGGTGATATCTCTTCTCGCGATGATGATGTCCTCGTGCGCCTCGTCCAGATAAAAAGCGCGGATCTTTTTGCGCCGGATGCCCTTGCTCGTGTTCTGCCGGAAGGTCACGGTGAGCACAGAGTGCGTTTTCAGCTTCTCCACCAACGCGGCGCGATCGAAAAATCGGCGCACGCTCTCCTGTTCCTCCGGCAGGATCGACTCTATTCTGTCCGGTTTGCACAGGAAGTCAAAATCCACTTCTGCACCGATCTGCCAGTCGCCGTACCGCTTATAATCGTCCTTCAGCCGCAGCAGGCGGCACTTGTTCTCGGCGGCGTTCAGCAACAACACATAGTCGGTCTCCTCCTCGACAAGGCTCTCGGCGGCGAGCTCTTTTTTCTTGTCAAAATCGATATCCCGGATATAGGTGTAGGAAACGATGTCGTTCGTAAGCGCGTCGCGGCTGAAACGGGCGGCGGCGCGCCGCCAGCGCAGGCATCCGTCCCGCTCCCGGAGGCGATATTCGACCGTGTGCTCCGTGACGCCCTTCTTAAACAGCGCGGCGCCGCCTGCGTTATCGAAAAATTCTTTTGCACGCGCGCGGTCCCGCTCTATCGGGATGCTTTGGCTCAGCTTCGCCCATATCTCTTTGCTGGATACGCCCGGCGTGAATTGCAGTACGGCCTTCTGATTGGTGTGGAATTCGATCAGCTTGTCCCGCGTCACGTCGCACCGAAAGGCGGCGATGCTGTCCCTCTCGATGAGTCTGCGCTGCTCCTGTTCCGCCTCGAACTGTTTTTGGATAATCCCGTTCGCCCGCTCCAGCTTTTTCTGCGTCTTGATCGTCTCATCCAGGTCTGCGTCGCTGCAGTAGACCGTCAGCTTTTTTCCCTCCCGCTTGACCACGGCGGCCGTCAGACGGAACCAGCGGTATTCCCCGTCGCCGCAGATGATGCGGTGATCCGCATAGCCCGTGTCGCTGCCGCGGGCAAGTCGACCGATCAGGGCGTTGATCACAGGGATATCGCGGGGGTGCACCATGTTCAGGAAGTTTTCCCCGATTTTTTCCGCCCTGCTATCCCTCGCCTCGCCGACCATGCGATAGTAGTAATCGTTCATGTGGATCAGCCGTCCGACGCCGTGGTCTATCTCAAAAAGGCCGAAGCCGGTGGGAACATAATTGAGCAGATCCTGCTGCTGAAGCTGCTTTTGATAATCCGCGGTGACGTCGGTTCCATACTCGGCTAGCGCAGGTCGTCCGAGCCAGTTCATCAGAACGCTCCGGATCTTTACATAGGTGCCGATGTCCGGAAAATGGCGGACCGCCACGTGCGTTTCGCCCAGAGACAGCTTCTCCGCCGCGCAGCTTTCGCACGCGGCGCCCTGTCCCCGAACATACTCGTAGCAGGTCTTCCCGACGTATTGCCCGTCCTTTATCTGCATCAGCTCGCGGAACGCGCGGTTGACGTAATACACCTCGTGGGTCTTCTGGTCGCTGACCATGATCCCGACGCTGGTCTCGTCGGCGATGCTCCTATAGAGCATATTCTGCCTGCTGGGCTCGGTGAACACGCAGTAATAGACGGGAAAGCCGTCATCCTCGCGCAGCTTGCTCGCGTTCATGTGGACCCATTTGGCCTGCGCGTCCTTCGTCAGATAGCGAAACGTCGTGTTGAGCGGCTCCCCGGAGACCGCGTGCTCTTTGATCTCTTCAACAACGGCTTGAACATCCGACTCATATATGACATTTTTGAAAAAATCGGCGTTGCGGAAAACGGCCTCCAGCTCCTGCCGCGATCTGTCGGACAGCGCGGCGAACCCGTCGTTGAAATACAGGCATTCCAACGTGTCGGAGAGCTTGAAGACGGCTACGCCGCCCGGAAGCTCGTTCATCAGCCTGTCCAGCATGAAGCGGTTTTCCTGCTCCGCGCTGATATCCAGATAGCTGTTATAGAGCATCGTCTCGCCGTTTTCCTCCCGGACGGCGGTGGCGATGCGCACCCACATCCAGCCGGATCTTCCCTTTTTCAGACGAAGAGTGAAGCTCGTGGTCGTGCCTGCGCGAAAGCCTTTTGCGAACTCATGCATACGCACAAGATCGTCCGGGTGGACGCCGGCAAAGGAATCCGCGCCGTAGAGCGCCATGCACTCCTCTGCGCTCATGCCCGTCATATCGCAAAACGTCTGATTGATGAAAACGGGCTGCGCGCTGCCGTCCTTGTTGAGGCGGATCTTTACGAACCCGGAGGGCATATTGTCAACGACGTCCTGATATCGCTCCCGCTCGAACTGCAGCTTTTGCTCCAGCTCTTTCTTTTCCGTGATGTCGGTCACGATGGAGACGATCACGCAGGCGTCCGACGCGTCGCGCTTCACGACCATCAGGCGGCGGTGCATCCAGCGCAGCGGCTCGCCGGGGCGCAGAAAGCGATACTCCAGCTCCTGCGGCTCGCCGGTGAGAAGGGATTCCCGGAGCGCCGCGGCCATCCGCGCGCGATCCTCCTGCGCGACAAAGGACATATTGTATTCCAGCATATCGCTTCCGTAGCCTTCGCGGTCCGCGCCGACCCATTTAAAAAAGGTGTCGTTGGCATACAACAGCTCCCGCCTGCCCCCCTTCATCAGGATCACGGAGATGCTGTTTCCGATGTTCTCGGCCACCAGCTGAAGCTGCTCAAAGCTGTTCTTTTCCGGCGTGATGTCCTCAAAAAAGCACAGCGAACAGGCCCGGCCGTTGACCTCGGCCGCGGCAGCGCTCAAGCGCACCCAGCGGATGTCCCCGTTTTTGGGAAGGATCCGGTATTCCGCGGCGGAAACGCCGCCCGTGGAGGCGACGCAGGCGGCTGCGGTCTCATAGACGCTCCGGTCGTCGGGGAAAATGAGCTTTTGATGATCCCCGCCGATCTGCCCCGCGTATTCCTCCGGCGTATAGCCGACCAGCTTATAGTAGGCGTCGTTAAAATACAGCGGCTGCTCCGTGCGCGCGGCAAAGATGCCCACGCCGCAGGGCACCGCGGAAAAAGCGCTCTTGAGTCTGCCGAGATCGTAACCGTCCTGCGATTTCATCAGTCATGCCTCCCCCGCCGTCTGCATCAGCGCCGTCAGCGCATCGTAGAGCTTCTGCGGCTCGATGGGCTTTGCAAGATGCGCGTTCATGCCGGCTTGCGCGCATTGCTCCGCGTCGGACGCAAACACGTTTGCGGTTATTGCGATGATCGGCACTGTTTTCGCGTCCGCACGCTCCAGCGCGCGAATCCGCTTGGCGGCCTCTATCCCGTCCATGACCGGCATCCGCAGATCCATCAGCACTGCGTCGTAGTAGCCCGGCTTTGAGCGCGCGAACGCATCCAGTCCCGCCTGTCCGTCCTGCGCCGTTTCGGCGACGGCCTGTTTGTTCCCGAGGAGCTTCACGATGATCTCCCGGTTGACCGGGTCATCCTCGCACAGCAGAATGTGCTTTCCGCGCAGCCCGTCCCCCGCAGCCTGCGCGCGGGGAGCCGCCGGTGCGGCGTCGACAAACGCGGTGGGCAAAACGACGGTGAACACGGTCCCCCGGCCGGGCTCGCTTTCGCAGCGGATCGTGCCGCCCATGAAGTCGACCAGATTTTTCACGATGGACAGCCCGAGGCCGGTTCCCATCTCTGCGCCGTCCCGCTCGCGCCGCTCCTGCTCAAACGGCTTGTAGAGCTTATCGCGCAGAAAATCAGGACCGATGCCGATGCCGTTGTCGGTCACCGAAAAGCGCGCGGCGGTGCGACCGGCGTCGGCCGTCTCCCGCTCGATGCACAGCGCGACGCGTCCGCCGGCGGGCGTGAATTTGATCGCGTTATTGAGCAGATTCACAAGGATCTGCTGGAGATGCGTCTTGTCAAAAAGCGCCGCGCTGCCCGGCGAGACCTTGTCGACGATCTCCAGCGCGACGCCCTTTTCCTCCGCGGAGACCCGCAGAATGTTTTCGAGCGTAGCTTCCAGCTCGGAGAAGGCATACGGCTCCGGGTGAAGCTCGAGCTTTCCCGTATCGATCTTGCTGATGTCCAGAGTGTCGTTGATCAGCGCGAGCAGGTACTGCCCGGAATTCTGAATCTTCTGAAAATATGTCTTCGCCTCATCGCCCGCATCGCTCTCAAGCCCGAACTGCGAAAAGCTGAGCACCGCATTCATCGGTGTGCGCATATCGTGGCTCATCTGGGAGAAAAAGGTGTTGATCGCCCTGTTCGCGCGCGAAAGCTCCTCATTTTTCGCCTCGAGGGACGCGGAGTATTTCTCCTGCATATGCGAATGGTACGCGAGGAAGGCGCAGAAAACGATCACCGAAAACACCAGGATGGCCGCGAGGATCACGGTCCCGGGATACTCGCGGAGGAGAGCCGCGAAAGAAACGGCGTCGGACAGGACCGCCGTATTGTTTACGGCGATCTGCTGCTTTTCAGACTGCGAGACGGTGCGGATCGCTTTGTTCAGCACGGGGCACAGCAAGGGGGATGCGTCCGCGGAAACGCCCAGCATCATCGGCACGCTGATCGACACGCCGGAGAGGACGGAAAGCTGAGGATGGTCGTCCAGAACGGGTTCGGTCTGCAGCCGGTAGACCCCCACAAACGTGATGTCCGCATCGCCGTTTTCCACCGCCTTCAAGCAGGCATCGGCGTCCGCGCAGGTGACAATTGTCCAGTCCGGATAATTGATGCGCAGGTATTCGGCTGTCCCGACAAAGGATTCCCGCAGCGCGACCGTGCGGATATCCGAGAGCGGCAGAGTCCTGCCGCGCCGGCAGACGGCGCTGCTGACCTCGTCTGTATAGCTGATCGTCGCGTCGGCGCCGTATGCGTCGGCCAGCCGGTCGTTGAGGTATACGCCCGCGATCAGCTCGGCCTCGCCCGCCCGCATCATCTCCCAGGAGCGCAGCAGCGAATCCGTATGGACAAACTCCAGCGTGAGACCGGAGTTTTCGGCGATCAGCTTCAGGATATCCACATCAATGCCCCGGTAGGTCTCTGTCGCCGCATCGTACCACTCAAATGGATAGTTGTCGCTGTCGCACACCACGCGCAACGGCTGCGCGCCGGCGATATATTCGGCTTCCTCCCTTGTAAACACCTTGGTCTGAGATACAAAGGGCGCATAATAGGTATCATAAAGTCCGGCCGTAAAGTACGGATTTTCCAGATTGATGCGGTACAGCGCATCATCCAGCTCCGCCATCAGGTCGGCGTTCGCTTTTCCCGTGATGAAGTAGGCGGGCATATAATCAAATTTCGCGATGATCTCGGTGTCCGGGTCGATATCCAGATTGCCGGTCACGATGGCGTCGACCGAATGCTCCGCCAGCGCCGCGGACATCTCCGCCCCCGTCGCGTAATACACGGTCTGATAGGTGAAGCCGTGGTCGGCGGCATACCGAACGAAGCAGTCGTTGAGGTAGTTATCCCGGATCATGCCCACCGTGATCCCGTCGTAATTCGCGTAATCCTCGTAATATAGGCCGCTGTCCTGACCGGCCAGCAGCGCGACATAGTCGATACAGCATTCCTGCGAGCTGAACAAAAAGTCCTCCGCCCGCTCCTCGCTGTACTCGGCGGGGAGAAGGAGGTCGATCTGCCCCTCCCGCAGCCACTGCAGGCACTGGCTCCATGTGCCGGAAACATATTCATACGACCAGCCGGTATAAGCGCTGATCTCCCGCAGATAATCGGCGCCGTACCCGGCCGCCGAGCCGTTGCTCAGCGTCAGGAAGCTGTCGATATCGACGCAGCCCACCCGCACAGTCCGGTCCTCCTGCGCGGCGAAAACCGGCGCGGCGGATGCGCAAAGGAAGACCAGCAGGATCGCTGTCGTGAGCCATCGCAGTATAGGATGTGCTTTCATCGGGACGCTCCTCGGATGTTCTGCTTAAAGCTTTGCGGCGCATTGCCCGGCCGCGGGGGAGCTGCAAAACGGGCGCTCTCAGCCTATGGCGGAAACGACCTCGCCGCAGTCTCGCTTTACCGCGCAAAGGACGTCTTTAACATCCGACAACGGCGATCCCTCCCGGCATTGCGGTGAATAAAAAAGCTGCCCGCCGCGCGGCGAACAGCATACTGCAGCTGGCTGCCATCGCGACTTCAAGGGCCCTATAAGCTTTGCGAGGCGGAATTTCTGCCGCCATGCCTGCTTATTGTGCTTGAGCGGTTCCACGTCGGTGCAGGACACATTTTTGTTCGGTGAAGCAGTAACCTTTATGCAATATTTTAGCAGAATGCGCCGCATTATACAATATATGCTCTAAAAAAGCGACGGGATTTCATTCTTTTCGCGGCGCGCACCGGCCTTCCGCATTCCGCGTCTGAAGCGCAAAAGGAAGCGCCGCTTGCCGCGGGTGTGATCTGCACTTCGCCTGAGAAATAAGAATAAGGCCCGCGGACGACCAGGCCGTTTGATCCTCCCCCTCACGAAAAGCGCACGGGCGAATGACTCGCCCGTGCGCCTTTATAAATCAAATTTTACCCCGGTACGGCATCCTTCCCACGGCAGCGTGTGCGGGACAAAACCGCTGCGAGCGCATTCGATCCTCGGTGATGCAGGGCATGACCCGGTGCGCTCTATTGTGCTTCGAGCGCGCGCAGCACCTGCGCATAGGCGGGAATGGAGTCGGACGCGCCCGCGCGGCTGACCGCGATGGAGGACGCCATGCTCGCCTGCGCGAGGATCGTTTCGATCGCCTCTCCGCGCTCGACGCCCGCGAGAAAGTATCCGGTAAAGGTGTCGCCGGCCGCCGTCGTGTCGACGACAGGGACCTTGAAGATGTCGTGGCGTGCCGTCTGCCGCGCATCCTTGTACATACACCCGCGTCCGCCGAGCGTCAGCATGACGTGCGTGTCGGGAAAACGCGCGAGCAACGCGTCGCATATCTTCTCCGCGTCCTTCTCACCGCTCACGGCCTCTCCCTCGATCTCGTTGAGGATGAACCAGTCTACATCCGCGAGCGCCGCGTCCTTCGCAAGCGCCGCGGTGATGGGCGACGGGTTGAGCGCGACGCGCAGTCCCGCCGCGTGTGCCGCGGCGATGGCATAGGGCACACAGCTCGTTTCATTTTGCAGCAGCAGGATGTCCCCCGCGGCGCATCTGCCGATCGCTGCGTCCACGTCCGCCTCGCTGATCCGGTGGTTCGCGCCCGCGAACAGGACGATGCTGTTCTGCCCCGCCGTGTCCACCTGAATGATCGCGTGGCCCGTCGCGATGTCGTCGAGCGTTTTTACGTCCGACACGTCCGCGCCCGCCGCCGCCAACCGCTCGCGCAGGAAGCCGCCCTCCCTGCCGATGCGGCCGAAATGTCGGATCCTCGCGCCCGCGCACGCGCAGGCGACCGATTGATTGAGCCCTTTCCCTCCGCAGAAGGTGTGCATATCGAGCGAGGCGATCGTTTCCCCCGCGCGCACAAAGTGCTCCACCGCGTACACATAATCTATGTTGAGCGAGCCGATGTTGAGTATCATTTTCCCGTGATCCTTTCGTGCGTGGTTTATTCGTTGTTTCGGTTGAATTATACCATATTCCGCCGCCCAGCGTAAACAGGCAGCCGCAGAAGGCCTGCGCCGCGCTCCCGCAGGCGCGCGGCGGCGCCTTCCGGCCTCCGGCTGCGGCAGGTTGGGCGACGCGATGTTACATTTTTCGGCACAAATTCTTACATTATTACATTTATTATTGACTATTTTGACATTCGGCTGTATGATGAGCGTGCATTTGTTTGTCAATATGTGGAAATCGAAAATCCGTGGGACCGAAAGGCGGTAAAGCGCGATGACAGTGAGCTATAAAAGGCTTTGGAAGCTGCTGATCGACCGGGGCATGCTCAAAAAGGATCTGAAGGAATCGGCCGGGCTGAGCCCCTATGTCATGGCGCAGCTTCGCCATGACCGCAACATCAACACGCAGATCCTGTGCAGCATCTGTCGGTCGCTCGGCTGCGGGATCGAGGATATCGTTGAATTCATTCCGGATGAAAAGGAATAACCGGCGCGCGCGGCGCCCGCTGTGCTGCGCGCAGACGAGACGCGGGAAGCGCGCGGGCATTCGGGTCGGCCACGACAGGGTCCCAGGGAAAAGAGAGGACGTGACATGGACGCTGCAGAGCTGCTGAAGCGGCTGAAAAAGGAAAAGCCCCGTTCAGCGGGAGCGCAGGCGGGCCGTCGGGACAGGATGGTCTTCATCACCGTCGCGTCTCTGCTCGCGGCGGTTATTGCCGTGGGCTTTATGTTCAGCGGCCTGATCTCCAACTATCGCACCAGCACCCTGCAGGAAAGCGCGGCGCATCTGACCGAGCTCAACGGGGAGCTGAAGCTGTATGTGGAGGCGCGCATCAGCAGTGACTGGAACGCGACCCACAGCATCGTGAACAGCGTGGCCGGCGCGAATCTCGGCCCGGACGAGGCGCTGCTTACCTATCTCTCGCGCGAGCAGGACATCTGGGACGTCTCCAACATCACCCTCTATATGCAAAGCGGCTATACGGTCAGCACGGACGGGCGGGTACTCGCCAACGACGTCGCCTCGGAAACGGTCGCCGACGCGCGTGCGTCCGGGGAGTATCTGACCATTCAGGAATCGACGCTCATCTATGTGGTCCCGGTGGACACCGAGACCACCTATCACGGCTCCCTGATCGCGGTCGTCTCCGTCGCGCACGATCTCAGCTCTTTTTTGGACAGCATGAATATCTCCTCCTTCGGCGGCTCAGCCTTCCTTTACCTGACGCAGCGCAGCGGCGCGGTCGTCAGCGAGCTGACGACCGACG
>JAYFQJ010000057.1:0-14467 GCA_034927165.1 Oscillospiraceae bacterium | reverse complement strand
TCCTTGTTTTCTCGGTTGATGTGGGAAAGCCCTGCCAGCGTGTAATCCCAATCGTCCGGCAGCGACAGCATCTGTGAGAGCAGGCCCTTTGCCTTCAGCGAAAGTTCCTTGTCCCGCAAATGGTAATTTGACATGACCGTGTAGTTCTGACTTTTTTCGACGCGAAATACCGCCATGACAATCACCTCGACATCTGGTGCTTTCTCTTATCGTAGAGGATATGGCCCTCGATCACCCGCGCGTGCTTGAAAATCCTGATGTCGCCGTGCTTTTGGGCTGATAAGGCTTTCTGGTAGCCTTCTTCACTCAGAAACACCCGGTACTTATAACCTTTATCTCCGACGGGGGAGTTATGGGTCAGCACATCAAACTCGATCATGTGCCGGGTAGTATCAAAAAAACGTTCCAGCGCAAGGAGATCATGTCCCTGAATGACAGCAGGCGATGGAGAGTTGATATAGTTCATACGGCCTCCTTCTTTCGTTTCGTATTTGAAGTAAATATCCCATCAGAAATGGCAAAACGGCAGCGGGTCGCTCAACGTTCAAGCGACTGCTGCCGTTTTCGCTGCCATTGTTCCAGCAGCTTGATGATCGTATCCTGTTTCTGTTTTGGGGTAAACGACTTTGGAAAAAACTTGTTGATGGCCTCGCCAGGAAGCGTCACCTTGTCGATGTCTTTCTTTTCCTCGCTCATAACAGCCATAATCACATCTTCGCTGAGTTTACCTTCCTGTGAAAACTTTTTTAGCCGCTGAGCCTGAGAAAGAGAAGGGGTTGCCTGGCAGTTTTCCATTTCTTCAAAAAGCTGCTGCTGCTCGTCTTTGGTGAGGTAGGAAAGCTCAACAGCAGGATTGAACGCCATGCGGCGGTCATCGACCATCGCAAGCATTTCAGGGATAAGCTCTGTCAGGCGGATATAACGCTGAACCTGATTACGACTTTCACCGGCTTGTTCAGCTAATAGCTGATCGGCTCTTTTGCTTTCCAACTTCGTCCCAAGTTGGGACGAAGTTAAATCCGCCCGATTTCCCTGATGTTTCATTGCTTCCAACTTCAATTTGAAAGCGAAAGCACGTTCACTGGGCAGGATGTTCTCTCGCTGCAAATTGCTGTCAACCATGAGAATCGTCGCCGCGTCATCATCAAGATTGCGCACCAGGACCGGCATGGATTCGATGCCCGCAAGCTGGCAGGCGTGCTGTCGGCGGTGCCCAGACACAAGTTCGTAGCCGCCCTCCGGCCGGGGCCTTGCGATTGCAGGTACCAATACGCCGTGTTCCTTGATACTCTGCACGGTATCAAGCATGGCCTGATCGTCCAGTACCTTGAAAGGGTGATTTTTGAACGGAAAAAGCTGGTCAACTGCAATCTCCCGAACCTGCTCGCCGGTGGCCGTGGCGGCATCAGGGGTAAAAATATCATCGTACCCCTTCAGTTCTATCTTTTTGTCGCTGCCTTTCAATTTTCATCACCTCCTTTGTCAGTGAAGAATAGGCACTTGCCACTTTGCCGCCAGGGTCATAGGCAAATATACTCTTTCCTGCGGCACTCATTTCGGCTGCTCGAACCGAAGGCGGAATATCCTGCGCAAAAACATTGATCTTGCTGCCATACGTGTTCCTGACCAGTTCGCTGATTTCCTTTGCATAGTTGGTTCGGCCATCCACCATGGTGAGCAGAATTCCCTCAATTTTGAGCTTAGGATTGATCTGCCGTCTGACCTTGTTGATCGTCTGCAAGAGCTGTTCAAGCCCTTTGGCGGATAAGTATTGCGGCTGAGCCGGGATCAGGACGCTGTCGGCAGCTGTTAGCGCGTTGACGGTAAGCATCCCCAGAGAAGGCATACAATCGATCAAAACGTAATTATAATTGCGCTTGACCTCATTGACATATTGGTTGAGAACCCGTTCCCGGTTCATCGCGTTGACCATTGACACTTCCAAGCCGGACAGCTCAATGTTCGCTGGCATCAGGTCAATGCCCTCACCATGATGCAGAATGCCCTCCATAGGGTCATGGGGCTGCTCTGTGAGGATTTTACTGAGCAGGGTGGAAAGAGTGGTGTCGAGCTGATCGGGCTGTGCATAGCCAAGCGCAGCCGTCAGGCTGCCCTGTGGGTCAGCGTCAATCAGGAGAACTTTCTTTCCCTCGTTTGCGAGGCCGACGCCGAGATTTTCGCAGGTGGTTGTCTTACCCACACCGCCTTTCTGATTTGCTATTGCCATTACCGTATTCATAAGTTTCACCTCCGTCCTTTTATGGTAAGGAAATTTTAAGCACTACAAAATTCTCACCTCCTTTGGGGCATAAAAAAAGAGCGTCACTTCACAATACCGAGGATGAAGATGACGCTCTATATGGACGCTAATAAACTTCTCATTACACATTGAACTTCCAGCCGAACACTTTTTTTGTTAGCAATATTTTTAGCCGTTTTTTTGCCCATGTTTGCAAAAAAGGCGATTTTGTTAGCAGAATCGGTTTTTTCTGCTAACATTTGTTAGCTGGGAATTTTGACTGTGTCAGTGCATTAAAGCCGGATACTGATAAGTCTGTATCAGAAGATTTAACTGCCTGGTCACTCAGACCTCCGGAAACAAGAAAAGCCGAAAACCCTGATAAATCAAGGCTTTCGGCATTGCTTTTGGCGTCCCTGCCCGGATTCGAACCGGGGGCCTCGGGCTTAGGAGGCTCGCGCTCTATCCAACTGAGCTACAGAGACGTATTTAATTTTTCGCATCCACAGCCTATCGCATTTTGGCCCTAAATGCAAGGACTTTCATAGACTTAGGAGGCGGACGCTCTATCCGGCTGAGCTACGGAAACATATGCAGAAATATTCAATTTATCGGTCCGTTTGGATTCGAACTGCCTTCCGCCTGGGAGGCGGACGCTCTATCCGGCTGAGCGGCACGCGCACATGAACACGGACCGCGCGGTGTATGTGCGTGAGATTTCATTATAATGCTTTTGCGTATTAAAATCAATTCCATGACAAATTCACAATTTCGTTGTTTATATTTTCGACAAAAGCGCTATACTGGGTGTACAGATTATTTTGCTTTACAAAAAGCGATATGTTATACTTGAAATAATCATAATGCGCTTTTGAGGTCGTATGTTTCCCATATCGCTGCTGCGCGGGACGCCGAATCCCGACGTTCTTCCCGTGTTCAAGACAACGGAATATCCCTGGACGGACGGCAGCTTTCGCCCGCTCGCTCACGCGCGGTGCGCCGTAGTGGACGGCGAGGGCGTCTATTTTGAGCTTGTCGGCTTTGAACGGAACCCTGCCCGGAGCGGCGCCGTGCTGGACGGCAGCTGCATGGCGGTGAGCTTTCAATTTTTTGAGACGCCCGCGCGGCTGCTCACTGTGGCTGTCGCTCCCGACGGCCGCAGCGAAGCTTATGTCGACGGCGAGCCCTGGGCGCTTGCATTGCCTGTTTCCGTCTTTGCGGGCGAGGACGAGCAGGGCTGGTACCACGGCGTTCGGTTTCTGCTGCCGTCGCAACAGCTTTTTTCTCTCTACGGACGGTCAAAAATGGCGGCCGGGCATAAGATGAAGGGAAACATTTACAAATTCAAACGCACCGGCGGAGATTCCCATATGGGCGCCGTCGGCCCGATGGCGGAGAATTCTATTTTTTCGACGCGCAACCTCTGTGACTTTTGTGTGGAAAACTGATCTCTTGGGAGGAATGAAAATCATGATAAGAAAGCTGCTCTCGCTGCTTGGGCTGTTCATCGCGTTCGTGGCCGCCTGCTTTGTCGCGGACGGCGCCTACCGCTTCTGCTCGGACAACTGCAGGAAATATATAGTCATTGACAAGCCCGGCGAATAATCGGACAAGTGCGGGCGACACTAAAGCCATACCGATAAAGAAGGCTTCAGTATGTCCGAAAAAGCGAACCACTGTGTAAAATGCAGCGTTAAGAGCTGCAGAAACCATTGCGACAGAGAGAATTTCTGCACGCTTGACTGCGTGTGCATCGGCACCCATGAGAACGACCCCGCAATGAACCAATGCACCGACTGCCTGTCCTTTGAAAACGTCGACAGCCGCGAACAGGAGCACGCTGTCGAGCAGTCCCGCAGGGAAATGTACGAGCACGAAACGAACTATTGACCCTCTGCAAAGCTCCCTTGTTTCAATGGATGAGCGCCGGGAATCCTCCCGGCGCTCATCTTCTTTTTCGACCGCGGCCCTGTGTAATATTTCAGCGGCGCACGCGCCGAACATATTGTCCGCACGACGCAAAGATGGTATGCTTTAAAAAAGCGGTAGGAGAGATACTTATGAATATCTGGCATGATATCAAGCCCGAGCGCATTCAGCCTGAAAGCTTCACAGCCGTTATTGAGATCCCGAAGGGCGGCAAGATCAAATATGAGCTTGATAAGGAGACCGGCTTGCTGCGGCTTGACCGTATCCTTTATACTGCGACGCATTATCCCGAAAATTACGGCTTTATCCCCCGCACCTATGCGGACGACCTCGACCCGCTCGACGTGCTCGTCATCTGCACGGAGCCCATCGTTCCACTGTCGCTCGTGCAGTGCTATCCCATCGGCGTCCTCACGATGCTCGACGGCGGCAAGAACGACGAGAAGATCGTCGCCGTCCCCTTCTCCGACCCGATGTACAACGGCTACCGCGACATCGAGGCACTGCCGTCGCATATGTTCAAGCAGATCGAACATTTTTTCTCCGTCTACAAGGCGCTGGAGGGCAAGGAGACGGCGGTCACTCCTGTGGAAGGGCGTATGCGCGCGGTGAAGGTCATCGAGAGCGCCATCTGCAGCTACGAAGCCAAATACGGAAAGAAGCAGGCAAACTGATGAGCACGGAAGAACTGCTGCTGTTGTGTGCGGTACTGCTGTCGGGCGTCGCGGTCGCGCTGCTCGTCGTGGTGCTGTTTCGCGTCTCCAACAGGAGCGATTATGATGAGCTGACGGAAACGCTGCGCCGCGAGGTGCTCGATGAGCAGCGGGAATCCCGCAAGGAGACCGTTGCGAACCTCAACACGATGTCGGAGATGCTCAGCACGTCGATGCAAAACGCTTTCGTGCGGCAGGACGCGCGGCTGGAGGCGCTGACAAAAACGATGACCGACAGCCTCGGCGCCGTCAACGAGCGCTTCAAGAGCTTTTCCGTCGAAAGCGAGCAGCGGCTCGACAATATGCGCACGACGATGGAAACGCGGCTGCGCGCGCTGCAGGAGGACAACAGCCAGAAGCTTGACAAAATGCGTGAAACGGTCGACGAAAAGCTGCAGAAGACGCTGGAGGACAAGATCGGCCAGTCCTTCCGGCTCGTCAGCGAGCGTCTCGAACAGGTCTACAAGGGCCTCGGCGAGATGCAGACGCTCGCGGCGGGCGTCGGCGACCTCAAAAAGGTACTGTCCAACGTCAAAACGCGCGGTATCCTCGGGGAAATTCAGCTGGGCGCCATTCTCGAGCAGATCATGTCCCGCGAGCAGTACGACGAGAACGTCGCGACAAAGCAGGGCAGCCGCGATGTGGTAGAATATGCCGTGCGTCTGCCGTCGGAAGACGGCAGCATCACCTATCTGCCCATTGACGCGAAGTTCCCTATGGACACCTACGGCGCGCTGATGGACGCCTACGACGCCGGCGAGCCGGCCGGCATCGAGTTATCTGCAAAGCAGCTGGAAAACCGCATCAAGATGGAAGCGAAGGACATCCGCGACAAATACATCGACCCGCCCAACACGACGGATTTCGCCGTCATGTTTCTTCCCGTCGAAGGTCTGTACGCGGAAGTCGTGCGGCGCGGCATGGTGGAAACGCTCAGCCGCGATTATAAAGTCTCCATCGCGGGGCCGACGACCATGGCGGCGCTGCTCAACAGCCTGCAGATGGGCTTCAAAACGCTCGCCATCCAAAAGCGCTCCGGCGAGGTTTGGCGGGTACTCGGCGCCGTCAAGACGGAGTTTGACAGCTTCGCGGGCGTGCTTGCGGCGACGCAGCAGCGTCTGAACCAGGCGAACGACGAGCTTGACAAGCTGGTGGGCGTGCGCACGCGTCAGATCCAGAAGAAGCTCAAGGCGGTGTCCTCCGTGACGGAGAACGAACCGCAGCAGCTGACGGACGAACAGGAAGATCAATGACACAAGATCCGGCGCGACGCCGGATCTTTTTTTTGCGCCGCCGCGGATCATAAAACTGCTGTGCAAAAGATAGAATTATGCTATAATTATTTAACTGCGCGGCGCCCTGAAGCAGTTTTGTGCCGTCGCTCGTTATAGAAAAGAATATGAGCAATCGCCCGAAGGGGGAATGGAATGAAACAGGTTAAAAAGAAACGGCACATCTTCGGCCAGTTGTTTTTGCTTGCGCTGATGGTCGTGACATTTTATGTGATCTTTAAAAACAATCCGCTGCAGGATATCCTCGCGGCGTTATCTGAAGTCAACGTATGGTATATCGCCGCCGCTGTACTCGTTATGGCGGCGAGCATCCTGTTCCAAGCGCTCGCGCTCGGCGCGCCTTTTCATGTCTTCGGCCGCAAGCTCAGCTTGTGGCGCCAGCTGGAATATGCGCTCGCCGGATTTTTTTTCAGCGCGGTGACGCCGTCCTCCACCGGCGGTCAGCCGATGCAGATCTATTATATGTGCCGCGATAACCTGCGCGTGTCGCATGTGACCATCTCCATGCTGCTCGCCAACCTTTCCTACCAGATCACGGTGCTCTGCTTCGGCGCAGGTATGTTCATCGTGAAATACACCTATGTAACTGAGCGCCTCAACGGTTTCGGCGCGCTCGTATTTTTCGGCATCATCATGAACCTGCTGCTGATGGCGGCGCTGCTGTTTGCACTGTTTTCCAAACGGTTCGCGCCCGCGGCGGCGGATAAGATCATCCTGCTGCTCGCAAAGCTGCACATCGTCAGGGACAAAGAGAAAACGCGCGCGCGCATCCAGACGCAGATGGAGGAGTACAAAGGCTGCGCCGCGGCGATCCGCACGACGCCGAAGCTTTTCTGGTATCCCTTTCTTTTCACCTTTCTGCAGATGCTCGCCTATTATTCCGTTCCTTTCTTTATTTACAAGGCCTTCTCGCTCACCGGCGCGTCTGCCTTCGACCTCATTGCACTGGAATCTGTGCTGTTCATCGCCGTCTCCTTCCTGCCGCTGCCGGGCGCCGTCGGCGCCAGCGAGACCGGATTCGTCCGCTTGTTCCGCACTTTTTTCACCGAACAGACCGTGGTGCCCGCGATGCTTCTGTCGCGCGCGGTCAGCTTCTATTTGATGCTGATCGTCAGCGGCATCTCGGTCACCGCCGTGCAGGCGCGCCGTCCCGACAAGCGCAAAAAACGGCTGCATCTGAAGCGAACCGGCACTCTGCGTTTCTTCGCGGTCACCCAATAAAACCGACAGGATTCGACAGGACGTTTTTGTTATGCTTTCGTCGGAGGCGGTTATGTGCGCAGTTATGCAATGTACATGTCTCAGGTCGCCGATGAAGACGGCAATCTGCATGAAACCTATGGCGTTCGCTACGAGGGCGGCTTGATCGAAGACGTCACTTTTTCCTGCTGCGAGCTTGACGAATTGATCCGCCGCATGAACGAAATGGACCTTGAAACCGAGCACATTCTGGATGTGATCTCTGATTTTATGAAGTGATAAAATGGGTTGACACCGCCCATCCTCAATGCTATAATAAACTTCGCGACAAGATTCGCGAGTGTGCTGGAATTGGCAGACAGGCACGTTTGAGGGGCGTGTGTCTCATGACGTACGAGTTCAAGTCTCGTCACTCGCACCACGAAAACTCCCTATTTTAGGGAGTTTTTTTGTTGCCCTTCTTTCGATGCCAACTGCGATGCCAACTTTATGCCAACTTTTTCTGGCGGGGAAGTAAAAGCGCGGCCATCGGCCGCGCTTGCTTTAAGTGTGAAATCTGCTATCTCTCTGAACGGTCATTCTTCTTATGAGATCTTCTGACCGTTTTATCCAGTTCCTTCGCTTGCAGCAGCTCGAAAGACAAATCAAGAATTCTTTCTTTTCTCTCCCGAAGCATTGTCAGATAAAAGCTCTTTTGCAGTTCGGTTATAAAGGGAGTGTTCTCAACGATCTCATTGATCTTTTCCATATTAAGCCGAGGTACAATGCGCTCCAACGCGCGGTTGCAATCCATATTCTCAAGGGAACATAGAAAGTCATAATATTTGATTCTCTTTTCGCCGATCGTTATTGCGGAAGTCGGCATCTCGTATATCCTGTAATCGAGTTCCTTCTGATCTGACAGAACGCTCCCCATAATTTGAGCGTCAGCCTGTGGGTACAGACTGCTTCCGCAGTCAAAGACAGGAGCAAGCTCCATTGTGTCATTATGTGTGTCATAGAGGAAACCCCAGTTCCCATTGTGACGATCCCAATTTCCAATCAGGGCATCTACAACAAACATATCCCAGAACCGTTCGGTCAGCGCAACGTGATCTACTGCCGTCTGCTCCGAAAAGGTCTCCAGTATATCGGCAAGCTCTGTGCCATACCCGTTCCTTGATGAGTCGATCATCTGGTTCTTCAACGATGCAAAATCCTGCAGGACAACTCCGGGGGATGTAAAATCGCCGCAGGCAACGACGATCTTCTCTTTTCCGTGAACATCATAAGTTCCAAGCATTGTCTCCTGTACGGGGATCCCGACGCTCTTGTAGATCTGACAGCCCAGGTATTCCGAAAAGCAGCTGTTGCTGTAGCTCATATCCTTATTCTTAGTCGGAACCGGGGGAAACTTAAGCATGTACTGCTTGCCTTCATAAATCACGGAGATCTTACTGCCGTTTGCGCCCGCATAGGCTTTGTTCTTTTTTGCTAAACTCGTAAAATCTACTGGCGTCATGTGTTCTCACTCCTGTCCATCCTCAGATACTTTTCCCGCAGATGCCAAGCCTGCTCTGTGCTGATGATGCCGTTGACCTCGGCATTGTTAATATCGCTTTGCAAATTACAGTACTCGCAGTCAAAACGAAGATATGTGCCTCCGGCGTCAATCCTTTTCCAGGCAGAGGCCATTGCGTCTACAGACGATTGCAGAAAAGTCGGCAGGCCGCACTCGAGATAGGCTTTGGAACCAATATGCTGCTTGGTTGTTGGCGGCGTCAGCAGCATGAACTCCTCCATGCTGCAATGAAGCGCACAGGCGAGCTGCTGCACTGTTTTTGCGCTGCAGCGGTCGATGGTGCTCCGACCGGCGCAAATATCCATTATTGTAGTCTTGGGCACGCCGCTGTCTTTAGAAAGCCGATATTTCGATATATTTTTCTGCTCCAGATAGCCCTGCAAATCCATGTTGATCACCTCAAATCCATTATATCGGTATACCGACCCATTGTCAATCTTAGTTTAAATGGCTGACTCCAGATGCCGGACATATTCCACAGCGTTTATGACCTACTCGAATATGTCCGCCATCGTGTCAGATACGACGTTCTCTTTCTCGGATATGAAGTCAAGATATTTATCGGTGGTCGAGAGGTCGGTGTGGCCGAGATGTCCCATCAGGCTCTTGGCGTCGAGACCCTTCGCCATCAGCAGCGTCGCGTTGGTGTGCCGCAGCTGGTGGATCGAGCACTCCTTGAGGTCATGCTTTTTCTGGAAGCGCTTGAGCCAGGTGTATGGCGTGTTCGGGTGCATCGGCGTTCCCCGTGCGGTGGTAAACACGAGACCCTCGGGGTTCCATTCGGGTCCGATGGCCTCCTTTGCTGTGTCATATTCACGTTTGTGTTCACGCAGAGCGTCCGCCGCCGTATCGGTTATCTTGAGATTCCGAACCGATGAGACCGTCTTCGGCGTCTCCTCGTAGATGCCCGCTTTCGGGCTGTACTGCATCGTTGTCTCGATGCGGATGAGATGTCGCTCGAGATCGATTTTGTCCCACTTAAGCCCGCCTGCCTCGGCTCTGCGCGTTCCTGTCTGCAGGCAGATGAGAAAGTAGGCCCGGTACTTCGCAGGCGCGTATTCCATCAGCGCGTTATAGAACTCGGTCGCCTCGGCTTCGCTGAGCGCCTTCACTTTTGTGTACGTGGCTTTCGGAATCTTTATCTCAGCCATTGGGTTCTCGTCAAGCTTCTTCCAGCCAACGGCGTCCTTGAACAATATCTTCAGAAGAACGTAGTATTCCCGCACCGACTTCATTGAGAGCGGTTCGCCATTGATTAGATTGGCACCGTCAGAACGCAGCCCGTTCAGAAAAGTGAGAATATCCGTCGGCTGCAGTTTCGCGAGCTCAAGGTCGCCCAATGCGACGTTGATGCGCTTCAGCTTGCTCTCGTAGACAAGGAGAAGCGTGCTGGGGATCTCCTCGTCGAACTGCTCCTTCGTGTATCCGAACATGGCATAATAGCGTGGATTTGCAAACACGATGCGCGCGCTCTGCTCCGATGCGGAATACGCGTAAGCGCATATGCCACAGGTGATGCTGCCCAGCACGGATTCGAGCTGTTCGTTTGCGTCGTGCTCCTTCTGCTCGCTTTTCTTTTGCTGAGAGATATCGGTATGGACGGCGTAAATGCGCCTTTCCCCGTTCTCCGCGAAGCATCTTGCGGTCACGCTCACCCACGACGCGCCGCCGTCTGCGCACAGAAGGCGGTAGACCGCCGAATCCGTCTGCCCGTTTTCCCGAAGCCCCTCGAAGACAGCGCGGGCTTTGGAAACATCGTCGGGATGTACCTTCGCGTATACATCCGCGCGGGGATGCGCCTCCCAGTCTTTTCTGGTCGTATGCATCAAGCGCAGCATACCGTCGCTGGTGAACAGGTTGACGAGCTTGCTGCCATCCTGCACGTCTGTGATCGTGAGCCCCCCGCCCGAATTGTCCAGGAGACTGCGATACCGCGCTTCCGTATCCTGTCTGTTCATTTTTTGTGCTGCCTCCGTTCATCAGACTGTGCGGCGCCGCCGTGTGCAAAAGCGGCAGCCACCGAAGAATACTCCGATAGCTGCCGCCGTGAGTTTTGCAGCTGGCTGCCGTCGTTGTGTCCCGATGGCCCTGTAGCTTTGCGAAGCGGCTCTGACGCCGCCGTGCCGGTTTTCTGTTTTATCTGCGTTCGGCGCGGGCAAATGGCCCCCGTTAGCAGTAATAAGCGTACAAAATTTCACTTTGAGTATAGCATCTGCCTTTTTTCTCTGCAACCGGTTTTTTATTTCCGCCGCCGCGGTCCTCAGCCCGCCCGCGGCGGGCAGGACGAATCCGAACACGGGGCATGAGCTTCTCTTTTCCTCCGGCTGTGCGCACAGCACAAAAAAGCGAAGCGGGACATAACATCCCGCTTCTCTTTTTTGTCCCAAGGCCTGCGGAGGCTATTCCCGGCCCTTCAGAATGAATTTCCCCGCCTTGCAGTCGATAAAGCCGTCGTCGCGCACGGCCTCCACTCCATTTACAAAAAGCTCCGCAATGCCCCGGGGCGATTCGGTGGGCGCGGTGATCTCCCAGTCCTTGAACACGATCACATCGGCGGCATATCCCTCTTTCAAGTAGCCGCGGCGCTCAAGGTGATAGCGGTCCGCCGTCTGTCCCGTCATCTTGCGTATAATCCTTTCCGTGGGAATGCCGTACTTCCGCGCCAGTTGGAAAAAGCGCGGATAGCAGGTATAGGCAGAGGAATTCTGCAGCCCGTTGTCCTCATACCACGCGTCGGTCATGAATATCGAGAGGTCGTCCCGCATGAGCGTCTCGATGATCTCGTCGTTGTAGTAGCTGTCGAGATAGATCCGTCCTTGTCCGCCGCTCAGCTCGACCAGCTTCAGATACATCTCCGTGTCCGGGAGGCCCTCCTCCCGGGCAATATCCGTCAACGCCCTTCCCTCGTACTTCTCATAGCCTCTGCCGATATACGCGATGACCATATCGCTGAAGGAGAGCCCCAGCAGCACCTTCGTCAGCGACATGAGCATTCTGGCCTTGCGATAGGTAAAGCCTTTGGCCCGCTTCTCCTTCGGCGCCGCCATAAAATCGGGCGGCAGCAGGACTGTGATGACCGACGCGCCGTAGGTATAGGAGTACATATCGTAGCCTATCTCAAAACCGCGGTCGCGGAAGGCGTGTATTTTCCCGAGCATGGAGGAAAGGCGCGGCCAGGATTTCGTACCGGTAAATATCAAGTGTGAATACTCGGTGCGCACGCCGGTCTTTTCCATGATGTCGGTCACCTCCCGAAGCCCGAGCTCAAGGTGGTGGGGGCGCAGCAGAGAAAAGCCGTTGGAAACGTCGGAGCACGCGCGCGGATGAACGGTCAGGATACCGTCGTACTTTTTGATGACCGCGGCAAAATCCGAAAGCTCCTCCCGCCGCGCGTACATCCCCGGCTCGTACATCAGCCCGAAGGAGCCGCCCCATGCGCCGTCCTTCATATCCTGCTCGAGCAGCGCCAGCATCCTCTGCTTTTCATCGTCCGCAAGCGGTCCGTTCCTGTAGCCCGAGACGCTCGTTCGCGCGCTGCCGTGTCCCACGAGGGGAACGACGTTCAAGTCGAGCCTCCCTTCGTTCTCCGCCACCCACTGCTTCAGCGGCATCGGCCGGTCCGTATGAAAAAGCCCCCCGCCGATGAGCCGCTTGTGCTCCGTTTCAGGATCCACGCCGATGACCGAAAAACCGCAGTTCCCGACGACCTGCGTGGTGATCCCCTGTTTTAAGAACGGCGACACCGCCGTGGCGCTGTCGTCCCTTGTAACGAAAAAGTCGTTGTGGGAGTGCGCGTCGATAAATCCCGGCGCGACACTGCAGCCCGCTGCGTCAACGACCCTGTCGCATCCCTTTTCCGAAAGATTCTTGCCGACCCTTGAAATCGCACTTCCCTCTATGAGAACATCCTCGATCTCGGGGGCCTCTCCCGTTCCATTGTACACCGTGCCGTTTTTGATCAGTATTTTCATTCTGCCGCGTCCTCCTCACGCTGTGCCGGCCCTTTTCGGGCTCCGCAAGGCGGCTGCCGCTGCCGCTCCGCGCGCCCTTTAAAATAAAAATATAATAACATCTGCGCTGTCGGAACGCAAATCAGCGGGGACGGGAAAATCGCCATCCCTTCTCGTCGCCACCCGCTCGCGCGGCGCCCACGTGCATTGCGCAGCGAGAAGTCAAAGCACAAAAAAAGCCCCGATGCGATCGGGGCTTTTTGCAGCGCGTCTCACCAGGAGAACATCTTTTCCAGCGCGGCGTTGGCACAGAGATTAAAGTCGAAGTTTCCGGCGACGATGGTGAGCTCCCGGTTCCCGGCAATCATCTGGTATTCGTCCCCCTCGTCCGCGGGCGCGTAGGATATCCACACAAAGCAGTCCGCCCCGTCATCCCCCACCCAGCAGCCGTACCACGCGCAATAATCCTCCTCGAATTCCACGTCATACTGCACATCGTAGGCGAACAGGCCGAGATCCTCGACCTTGTTGAAATAGTCGAGCGCCTGCTCCTTCGTGACACCGCTGACGCCGATCGAATACAAAAGCGCGTTCTCCATCCCGTAGCCGCTCAGATAGTCGTCGCACGCATAGAAGGCGTCCGCCCTTTCCAGCGGGGGCAGACAGTCGTCAAAGAAATACCCTGTGGGCCAGGCGCCGTCTTTCAACAGATCGGTCGCGTCCTCGCCCATGCTGAATATGTCGTTCCCCTCACACAGCGCGCGGGTCAGGCCCGCATAGCCCACCGGCGCCGCCGCCAGCGTATCCAATGTGCTCCACAGCTCGAGCAGATTGGAGGAAAGCGCCGAGATCGCCGCCGCTTTTGCGTCGCCGCTCAGGTTTTCCGTCTCGCCCAGACGCGCGTCGATCGAATCCTCCAGATAGCTTTGAACGACATCGTCGCGGATGAGGCGATAGTATGTATCGTCTGCAAGGCCCGCCTGAACGGCCGCGCTCTCGACCTCCGCAAGCTTGCCATCGATCTCTGTGCGCAGCGCCGCAAGGCCGCTCTCGTCGGTCGGGGAGGCCAGCGCGCCCAGAGCGGATACCGCCGCTTGCGTCCTCGGCGCCGCAGACGCCTGCGTCGCCGGCGTGCCGCATCCGCCCAGCGGCAGCACAGCCAGAACACACGCCGCGAGCGCGGCGACCCATGCACGCCCTCTCTTTTTCATCCCGCTTCCACCTCGTTTATTCCTTCTTTCGCGCGTTCGGCCGCATCGGTACGCCGACACGCGCCGCCGCGCAAATGCCCGCTTAGTTGCGCGAGTAGTTACCGCGCTGTATCTTCCGGGATTCCGCTGCGCTTTGTATTGGATTCCAAAACAATCGAAAACGCCGTAAACTCCCTATGTTAGGGGATTCACGGCGTTTTTTTGTGGTGGAGACGATGGGGATCGAACCCACTACCTCTTGAATGCCATTCAAGCGCTCTCCCGAAGTATCGGGTATGCACCCCCACAAAGCCTACCCCCACAAATACGGATATTTACTCAGCTGTAGAGAGTTTATTTGAGCCGCAGCACTTTACGATGCCACCGCAGAGC
>JAYFQJ010000119.1:0-8305 GCA_034927165.1 Oscillospiraceae bacterium | reverse complement strand
GGGGGCCTCCCCGCTCGATTTGATGCTATACTGCTTTTGTGAGCGCATACCAACGCAGATACCGCCGGTACTGCTGCGCATAGTAATCCGCAAGCTCCGCGCGGGGCGCGACCGTGCGCGCGCCGTCGATCTCCGCCGTATAGGCGGTCACATCGCCGAGCGCGCCCGCCGCGTGCGCGCCGAGCACCGCCGCGCCGACAGAGGACGCGTTGATGTTTTTCACGAGCGTCAGCTCATGACGGAAGATGTCCGCGATCATCTGTGTCCACTGCTTTGAATTGAGCACGCCGCCGGACACGATGATCCTGTCGGGCGCGCCCACATCGCGGCACAGCACCTCATAGCACTGATACAGGTTGAACAGAATGCCCGCTTGCAGCGCCCGGTGCAGCTCCACCGCCGTGTGCGCGGGCGTGACCTCCATAAATCCGCCCAGCCGGTCGTCCCGCCAGCCCGGGCAGCGCTCGCCGAACACAAACGGCAAAAACACCGGGATGGGCTGGCCGACATCCTCCTCCCGCTCGAGCTCCTTAAAGGAATAGCGGTCGCCCAAGCAGGTCTCCTTGAACCAGTTAATGCAGTTGCACGCGCTCGAGATCGCCGCGCCGGACAGCCAGTCCGTGACGCCATAGTAACACCACAGGTCCTTGTTCTCGGGCAGGATGGGATGATCGGACGTCAGGCGGATCGCGCCGCTCGTGCCGATGGACAGCGTCATGCGGCCGACGACCGCCGCTCCGTTCGCGATCTGGTTGAGCGCGCCGTCCGGGTGTGCGGCCACGACGGGAACGCCGCTTCTTATGCCCAGCAGCTTCGCGCCGGCATCGCTGAGCGGCCGGGTATCCTTATAAGTGACAAGCGCGCCGAGCTGCCCGCGCCGCACGCCGGCATACGCGAGCGCGTCGGCGTCGTAATCGAGCGTGTGGATATTGAGGAGTCCGAAGCCGGACGCGGTGCTCACGGATTCACAAAACGCACCCGTCAGCTTATAAAAATTGTACGCGCCCTGACTCGGCAGCAGCTTGTCGGATAAATCGAGCCCGTTCTCCCGCAGATAGCGCATCGTCTGGCGCATATAAGTCACGTGCGGCATACAGCCCGTCGCGTTGTACAACCGGTCGACGAGCGCCGCGTCGGCGCGCGCGCGCGCACACAACGCGGACGGCGCCATATAATTCCACGCGTAGGTCTTTCCCCCGTCCATGGCGCCGCCGCACACCGCCATGCTGTGGAAGGTCCCGCACAGCGCAACGGCGTCGACGGTCTTCCCCTCCGCAAGCCGTTTGCCCAGCGACGCCGTGAGGCGGAACACGCCGTCCGTGTCGGTGACTCCCTGCTCGAGGATCAGACCGTTGTCGTCATATGGCGCGTCGGCGGTATCTACAACCCCGTTTTCCGGGTCGAACAGCAGCGCCTTTGCGGAGCTGGTGCTGGATTCAAGCGCAAGAATAAGCATGACCCTGCTCCCTATGCGTTGACGTATTTATGCAGCGTCGCGCGCACCGCGCCCGGGCCCGCGACAAGCTCCGCGAAATAGCCCTCGACACGCGCGCCGAGACCCGCGGCATACAAATCGACGCCGAAGATGCTCGCGTTGGAGAGCACGGGCCGCAGCTGCGCGGAAAAATCGCCTTTGTCGCCCAGGCGAATATCCTTCAAATGCGCAAAGACCTGCGCGAGCAGCGGATCGTCGCTCGGCGTGAAGGCAGCGCCATTGTCGTCGACGCCCATGACGTAGCGGCACCAGCCGGCAAAAACCAGCGGAATGAGCTTAAGGTCCATGACATCCAGCTTATCGGACGCCTGATACGCCTTGATGGTCTCGCCGAAACGAATGGACAGCTTCTGCGACGTGTCCGTCGCGATGCGCTGCGGGCTGTCGGGCATAAAGACGTTCGGCAAGCGCACGCCGATGACGGTGTCGATAAACTGCTTCGGATCGAGGATGCCGGGATTCACGACGACGGGCAGCCCCTCCTTATAGCCGATGATCTCCACCATCTTTTTGAGATCGGGATCCTTCATCTCCTCGGAGATGAGCGTATACCCGAGCAGGCATCCGTAGACCGCAAGCGCCGTGTGCAGCGGGTTGAGGCAGGTGCACACCTTCATCTTCTCGACCTTGTCGACCGTCTCGCGGGCGGTGAAGATGACGCCGACCCTGTCGAGCGCGGGATGACCGTTCGGGAACCAGTCCTCAATAATCAGGTACTGCGTTTCCTCGGCGTTGACGAACGGGGCGACAAAGGTGCCCTTGGCCGTCTTGACCGAGTCGGTGTTCTCGAAGCCGTCCGCCCTGAGCATCTCGATGACCTTCGCGTCGGGGCGCGGGGTGATCTTGTCGATCATGCTCCACGGAAAACCTACCTTGGCGCGGTCGTTCACATACGCGAGGAAGCCCTTCTTCGCAAGGCCGCGCTTCTCCCACGCGTCCGCAAAGGCGCTGACAGCCTCGTACAAGCGCGAGCCGTTGTGCGAGCAGTTGTCCATGCTGACAAAGCTCAGCGGCAGCGCGCCCGCCGCAAAGCGCTCATAGCACAGCGCGGCGACCTTGCCGATATAGCTCGTCGCCTTTTCGGGGCCGGCGGCATAATCCGCCTCGATAAAGGAGAAGACGGCGCCGGACGGGTCGGTCAGCTTGTAGCCCTTTTCGGTGATCGTAAAGCTCGCCATCTGCAGCGACGGGCTGCGGAATATCTCCTTTAAGCGCTGCCAGTCGGCGCGCTCCGGATCCATGACGAGCGACTCGACGATGCTGGCCACGACCGTCTTGTCGATGGAGCCGTCCGCCTTGAGCGTGACGTCGAGCGCAAGATTGTCGTAGGGCCGGTAGGCCTTGTCGATGATCTCATAATCGTAGCCCTCGGCGACGATGATGCCGGTGTCTGCGCCGCCCATGTCGAGCAGGCGCTGGTGATCCGCCGCCACAAAAGCGCGGAAAATGTTGCCGGCGCCGAAATGGATCCACCGCGGCTGCGCGAGCGTCTTCCTTGTGACGGCGGCGCGGTCAAAGCCCGGGAGCTTGTAGCCCTTGGACGTCCACGCCCGGCTGTCGGAGATTTCCTGCATGGTCAACTGCATTTTAAAGCCTCCTGAAGATTCGTGATATATTAGTAAGTGTGTCGTGTCCGATTGCATTTGATTTTATTATATCCCGCCGCTTACCCACTGTCAATTCACCATTTCCTCTGTCTGTTGCAATAAGCAAGGCCACGCGCGGTTTTCTCACATATTTTCTGTTTGTTTTCTGTTCTTTTCACGCGCAGACCTCTGCCCCTGCGCCGGAAAAGCCCGGCGTTGAGAGCATCTGCCTATTGAACCGTACAAAAATCTGTGTTAAAATAAATCAGCGTCTGATATATTAATAAGCCGCTCTTTGCGGTTTCATGCGGAAAAATATTAAAACTATCGGAGGAAGCAACACAGTGAAAAAGTCGGATATCGGGCTCATCGGACTCGCCGTTATGGGCGAAAACCTCGTCATGAACATGGAGAGCAAGGGCTTCACGGTGAGCGTCTTCAACCGCACCACCGAGAAAGTGAGGTCCTTTGTGGAGGGCCGCGCCAAGGGCAAGAACATCGTCGGCGCGTACAGCCTCGAGGAACTTGTCGGGCAGCTTGAAAAGCCGCGCCGCGTCATGCTGATGGTCAAGGCCGGGCAGCCGGTCGACGATTTCATCGAAAATCTCATCCCGCTGCTCGAGCCGGGCGACATCATCATCGACGGCGGCAACTCCCACTTCCCCGACACCGCGCGCCGCTGCGCGTACGTCGAGAGCAAGGGCCTTCTCTACATCGGCACGGGCGTTTCCGGCGGCGAGGAGGGCGCGCTCAAGGGCCCGTCGCTCATGCCGGGCGGCTCCGTCGAGGCTTGGAAGCACGTCAAGCCCATCCTGCAGGCGATCTCGGCGAAGGTCGAGGACGGCTCCCCCTGCTGCGAATACGTCGGCGAGGGCGGCGCGGGCCACTTTGTAAAGATGGTCCACAACGGCATCGAATACGGCGATATGCAGCTCATCTGCGAGGCCTATCAGATCATGAAGGACGTCCTCGGCATGACGCCGGACGAGATGCACGACGTCTTCTGTGAATGGAACAAGGGCGAGCTGGACAGCTACCTCATCGAGATCACGAGCGACATCCTCGCTTATAAGGACGCCGACGGCAGCCCGCTCGTGGACAAGATCCTCGACACGGCCGGTCAGAAGGGCACCGGCAAGTGGACGGCCATCGCTGCGCTCGACGAGGGCGTCGCGCTGACGCTCATCGGCGAGGCGGTGTTCAGCCGCTGCTTGTCCGCCGCGAAGGAGGAGCGCGTCGCCGCGAGCAAGGTGCTGCACGGACCGGCGGTCAGCTTCAAGGGCGACCGCAAGGCTTTCATTGAGGATATCAAAAACGCGCTGCTCGCGTCCAAGATCGTATCCTACGCGCAGGGCTATTCGCTCATGCGCGCGGCGGCAAAGACCTACGGCTGGGAGCTCCATTACGGCGAGATCGCGCTCATGTGGCGCGGCGGCTGCATCATCCGCAGCATCTTCCTCGGCGAGATCAAAAAGGCCTTCGACAAGAACCCGGGCCTCCAGAACCTGATGCTCGACGACTATTTCCGCGCGAACATCGAAAAGGCGCAGGCCGGCTGGCGCCGCGTGTGCGCCGCCGCCATTGAAAACGGCATCCCCGCGCCCGCGATGAGCAGCGCGCTCGCTTATTACGACGGCTACCGCTGCGAGCGTCTGCCGGCGAACCTGCTGCAGGCGCAGCGCGACTATTTCGGCGCGCACACCTACGAGCGCCTCGACAGCGAACGCGGCAAGTTCTTCCACACCAACTGGACCGGCGAGGGCGGCAACACCGCCGCGACGACCTACACGGTTTGACCGAAAAGAAAGGGGTAACAATGAACAACAAAGCGATCTATGCCCCGGACGGCGGCGTCATCACCGACGCCGAACTGGAAACAGCCATCCGCGATTCCATCAGCGATATTCAAGCCTCGCTCAAGCGCGTGCTGCTGATCGTCCCGGACTACACCCGCTATCACTCGGACGCCGGTAAAATCGCGAACATTTATTATCATCTGCTCAAGGACACCTGCGCGGTGGAGCTGCTCGAGGCGCTGGGCACCCATGTGCCCATGACGCAGGAGGAGTGCGCCGATATGTACGGCGATATCCCCTTCGAGCGTTTTATCTCCCACAACTGGCGCACCGACGTCATCAAGCTCGGCGAGGTGCCCGCAAGCTACGTCGCCGAGGTGTCCGAGGGCGTCATGGAGCAGCCCATCGACGTGGAGGTCAACAAGCGCCTGTTCGACAGCTACGATCTGATCCTGTCCATCGGGCAGGTCGTGCCCCACGAGGTCGTGGGCATGGCCAACCAGAGCAAAAACATTTTCGTCGGCGTCGGCGGCAACAGCATGATCAACACGTCGCACATCCTCGGCGCATTTTACGGCATGGAGCGGATGATGGGACGCGACGCGACGCCCGTGCGCAAGGTGTTCGACTACGCGCAGGAGCATTTTCTCAGCGAGCTGCCGCTGCACTATGTGCTGACCGTCACGACCGCGCCGGGCGGCAACATCCGGCTGCACGGCCTGTTTATCGGCCGCGAGCGCAGCTATTTTGAGAAGGCCGTCGCGCTCGCGCAGCAGACGAACCTGACCTTTGTCGACGCGCCGCTCAAAAAGGTCGTGGTGCTGCTCGACGGGAAAGAGTTCAAAAGCACGTGGCTGGGCAACAAGTCCATTTACCGCACGCGCATGGCCATCGCCGACGGCGGCGAGCTGATCGTGCTCGCGCCGGGCGTCGAAAAATTCGGCGAGGACGACGCGAACGACAAGCTCATCCGCGAATACGGCTACTGCGGGCGGCTCAAGGTCATAGAGCTTTGCAAGACGCAGGACGATCTCAAGGAAAATCTGTCCGCGGCGGCGCACCTCATCCACGGCAGCTCGGACGGGCGCTTTTCCATCACCTACTGCACGAGGCATCTGACGCGCGCGGAGGTCGAGGGCGCGTGCTTCAACTATATGCCCTACGACGAGGCCGTCAAGCGCTATGACCCCGCAAAGCTGCAGCCCGGCTTCAATACGCTCGCGGACGGCGAGGAGATCTACTACATCCCCAATCCCGCGCTCGGACTGTGGGCGGACAAAAACAAATATTGATCGGGCCGGCATCTGTCGGCGCGCATTGACCCAGGAAAAAAGACCGCCGTACGGCGGTCTTTTTCATTGCGGCGCATCGACCCGCGCGGCAAGGACGGCCGCGGAAGGCTCAGACGCATTCCTCCAGCTCCCGGATCAGCTGCCGTATCTGCTGAACGGATTTTTTTCTGTACAGGGCGTTCGTCGCCTTGTAGCCGATCTCCTTATACAAATACAGCCACAGGGATTCCACCAGCGACGGATAGCTCATCGTACAGATGGAGTTGATATGCCTGTCGATGAGCAGGATCGACTTGTACTGCGGCTTGATGTACAAATTGACGAGCGGCGTCCCCGCGACGGCCAGGTACACATAATAGTTGGGGCGCGTCTCCAGAAGGTGCAGGATGCGCTTCAGATGGCGGGCGTAGTCCCTTGCCGAATAATATTGCGGCTCCATCGCCAGCATACTGGACGCCTTATTGATCACCTTTCCCCCAACGATCTCCCGCACCGCAGCCAGTGGGAAGGACTCGATGAACGTGTTTTTTTCCGTAAAATCCCAGACCAGCCGGTATCGGTCGGTGCAGATATCGATGATGCTGTCGTAGTTATATTCCACCGCTTTTTGCGCGGTTCTGTTCAATGTGTCGGGCGGCGCGGAATAGACCGGAAGCGAGTCATAGCAGCAAACGGCGTCGGATTCATGGTGGAAGAAATCCTCCAGCTCCCTGTTGATCTCCTCCTTCTGGTCGACATAGCTGTAAAACACCGTGGCCAGCGTGCATCTTTTCAGAAAGGAGTCAAAGCATCTGTCCGCGGCGGCAATGTCGGCACTGTCGCTCGTCACCACGGCCAGCCGGGTGCCCGGGTCGCCGCCGAAGCACACCGTGAAGAAAGCGGCGACGCCCGGAACGACGCAGATGGAATTGTTGAACAGATTGTCCCGCACGCCCCCGAAGCAATAGGACACCACATGGCCGGTCAGATACAGGGGGATCCAGCGGCTGGCGCCGTCCAGCGCAGACGCGAGGCTGAGCGGATCGGAGATGATCCGGATGATCTCCCCGTCGTTCCGCAGCACGGCATTCACCATATCGGAAAAGTCGCTCAGCGTGTCCTCCACGCTCAGCAGGCCCTGAAAGCAGATCTTCAGCTGCCGGCAGGATTCGGCGGAGGTGACGACGTCGCAAAAGCAGGCAAACCCGGCGCGCAGGGCATTTTCGCCGGAAAAAAGGCTGTGCCGCACGCCCGGGTGCGCCGGCGGCTTTGCAGGGAGCTCCTTCGTCGGGAATCTCTTCTGTTCCCATAGCGTATACATGAAGTTTTTCTCATGCATATCCAGATCCGAGGTGCCCCGCAGCCAGTCGGATATTTCGCGCTCCTCGTCCGCCCTGCACGCCGCACAATTCCCCATCCCCAGAATCTCCGTGAGAACCTTTTTCTGATAGGTCGTGGAAATATGCGCGGAGAAGTACTTCGCCATCTTCTCAATGTAAGCGGATTTGGCGGGCGGGACGCGCACCCCGCTTTTGTACCGGCTGATGAGCGAGGAATCGACGCTCATATACTACGCGAGCTGCCGGTTCGTCGCCGCGGTTATGTTCATCAGCAGAGACAGCTTATCGCAGAATCTCATTTTTCCCCTTTCCCGGCACAAACCGTGACAAAAGTGGCATTTGACAAACATCTGTTAAATATTGTTATTTTTCGGCGAATGGATTAAAATCGAATTACTAATCTACTACTGAGGGGGATCAATCGCGCTATGGGTATCTCTTATCAGGTCATCACGTCTTTTGAAAAAAGCGAGGACGGCGACAGTATTCCAACCTTCGGTCTCCTGTGTAAAAGCGGAGAAAAAGACACCGCGACTCTCTGTGACATATCGACGAACAGAGAGCTTGTCGAGAAGATGAGATATTACTTCGAGCTTTACCAGCTGAACCCCGCCTGTCTTCAGTTTATCGTTTCCATACTGCTGTCCGCTGACATCGAAAGTCTGTTAGCAATATACCACGAAAAGGATGCCTTTGTCACGTGCGCTGACAACTGAATACAGCCGGGCGTCCGTTTCTTCGGCGACCTCATGGGATAAGGGGGCCTCGCCTCCCGCTCGCCGGCTGAAAAGCGCACCCTGAAAAGGGCCGCGAAAAA